>CACZNR010000167.1 GCA_902782475.1 uncultured Eubacteriales bacterium | reverse complement strand
GCCAAGAAGAAGGAAAAGAAACAGGATGAGATGGAACAGGCAATGAGGGATGCGAATGTTCCGGAATGGTTCATCTGGTCGTGCGAGAAGATACAGTATATGTTCCCGAAGGCCCATGCTGTCGCATATGTACTGATGGCACTCAGGATAGCTTATTTCAAGATCTACTATCCAAAGGAATTCTATGCGGCTACCTTTACCATAAGGTCTGCAAGCTTTGATGCAAGGACTGTCCTTGGTGGAGCAGCGGCCATAGAAGCGGAGATAGCCAATATCGACAAGAAGGGCAGAGAGGCCACAAAGACCGAGAAGGACACAGCAATATGTCTTGAGATAGCCCTTGAGATGGTAAGAAGGGGCATAAAGATACTTCCTCCTGATCTCAAGAAGAGCAGAGCTGCAAGATTCACGGTGGAAGGTGATTATGTAAGGATGCCGTTCACAGCTCTCCCGAGCCTTGGAGAGAAAGCAGCTGAACTGCTGGAGGAAAAGGCAAAGGTCATGGACTTTTCTTCCATAGAAGAACTGAGAAAGGAATGCAAGCTGTCACAGACTGTGATAGATACCATGAGAGATATAGGCTGTCTTGACGGACTTCCTGAGAAAGCTCAGCTCTCGCTGTTTGAAGGTTTTGGATTCTGATGTCCTTAGCGGGATCATGCAGATATTATAAAAATCGACTTGACTTAAGCTTATGCGTAGTATATAATACCATCTGTTTGAAGTAGAAACTCCCGTTTCTCACCTGCCAGACAGGGTTTTAGGCAGAGTTGATTTAGCAGATTTCAGCACGGGTGTTTCCGTGCTTTTTTTATTGCATTATTGACCAAAGGAGGGTACAACAATAGCTAACGAAGTATTGATTAACGAAGAGATACGCGATAAGGAAGTCCGTCTAATCGGAGTTGATGGCAAGATGATCGGGATCATGGCTATCGAGGAAGCCCTGAAGGCTGCCGAGGAAGCAAATCTTGACCTTGTAAACATCTCACCGAAGGCTGAACCACCTGTATGCCGTATCATGGACTATGGAAAATACCGTTTCGAGCAGGAGAAAAAACAGAAGGAACAGAAAAAGAACCAGAAGACTACTGAAATGAAGGAAATGAGGCTCTCAGCCACCATAGATACTCATGACATGGAAGTCAAGGCGAAGAATGTTCAGAAGTTCCTGAACAGCGGTAATAAAGTCAGGGTCTCCATAAGATTTCGTGGAAGACAGCTGGCACATACTTCCAGCGGTAATAATGTAATGAATGAGTTCCTCACCATGCTTGAGAACTGCACGGTGGAACAGACAGCAAAAATGGAAGGGCGCAATATGTTTATGGTGCTCGCTCCCAAAAATTGATAGAGGAGGGCTTTGAAAATGCCAAAAATCAAAACACACAGAGGCGCAGCTAAGAGATTCAAAGTTGCAAAGAGTGGTCGTATCAAATATCAGAAGATAAACAAGCGACACATTCTGACAAAGAAGTCAACAAAGCGTAAGAGACAGCTCAGAGAGACCGGATACCTTACAGGTACATTAGAGAAGAACATGAAAGATCTTCTCCCTTACAGCTAATGATTGGAGGATATAAACTATGGCAAGAGTAAAAAAGGGTATCAATGCCCATAAGAGACGTAAGAAGATTTTAAAACTGGCTAAGGGATTTTATGGTTCCGCTTCCCGTCATTATCGTACAGCTAAGACAGCTGTAATGCGTGCAGATAGGTTCGCTTTTGTTGGACGTAAGCAGAAGAAGAGAGATTACAGAAAGCTCTGGATCGCAAGGATAAACGCTGCAGCTAGACTCAATGGTATCAGCTATTCACGCCTTATCAATGGTCTGAAGCTCGCAAACATCGAGATCAACCGTAAGATGCTGGCTGAACTTGCAGTCAATGATCCTGCTGCCTTCACAAAGATCGTGGAAGAAGCAAAATCAAAGCTTGCTTGAATAAAGGCTTAAAAGGAGCGGTCCGGACTGCTCCTTTTTCATATATGAAAGCTGTGGATATGGAGATCATTAAAAGCAGACAGAATGAGTATATAAAGATGGTAAAGAAGCTGTCTCAGGGCAAATACAGGAAGGAGACAGGACTTTGCTACGTGGAAGGTGAAAAATGCGTTCAGGAAGCCCTTATGTATTCCGACGTTGAGACCATCCTTTACACTGAGAAGGCCGATGTGGAAAAACTGTCAGGATATGGATGCAGGAAGCTATGCATCTCAGAGGAGCTCATGGAGTATCTTTCGGATGCAAAGACACCACAGCCTGTGTCCTGCGTTACCAGGATGAGGCCTGTGGATATAGATGTATCCGGCAAGGGTATACTCATCTTCCTTGAAGACGTGCAGGATCCTCAGAACATAGGAGCCATAATAAGAACGGCGGATGCCATTGGTGCGCTTGGAGTCATAATGAGTGAAAAATGTGCTGACTACACATCTTCAAGAGCAATAAGAAGTTCCATGGGAAGCTGTTTCCACATGCCGCTCTTGAGGACATCAGATCTGATGATGGAAGTGGAAAAAGTTAGGAAAGATGGTTTTTCTGTTCTGGCAGCCCATCTCAAGGGGAAGGAAGTCTTCGCTCCTTCCGACCGTACAGCCATACTCATAGGAAATGAATCAAAAGGTCTCAGTGATCAGCTGAGTGAAAAGGCAGACATCCTTGTAAAGATACCAATGAAAGGGAAGGCGGAGAGCCTCAATGCTGCAGTTGCCGCAGGGGTCCTCATGTACAGGGTATTCTGGAAATAACATGTAAGAGCAATGTTGCTTTTTACATCAGGGTAATATAAAATAATCAAGTGTAAAATGTGCTGTGAGAAGGCAAAGTAGGCCATGGCAGAAGAGTTTTCAGAGAGCCCTTTCAAAGCTGGAAGAAGGGTAACCGGACATGACTGAAATTTCACCTTTTAGCATATCATGCTGAAAACAGTAGGCATGATCGGCAGACAAGCCGTTATCCATCAGACGAGTTCCTCTTTTTTGAGGAAGGACTCAGGTGGTACCGTGAACATTTCACCCTGCAGATGCAGGGTGTTATTTTTTTATCAGGAGGAAACAGATTTGGAATCTATTGAAAAGATCATTGAAGAAGTGTTATCGGATCTTAAGGATGCTTCTACAAATGAAAAAGTATCAGAGATAAGAGTCAAATATCTCGGCAAGAAGGGCCTTATATCCGGTCTCATGAAGAATATGAAGGATATACCTCAGGAAGAAAGACCTGTGTTTGGAAGCAAGGTAAATGAGATAAGGGCAAAGGCGGAGGCCGCATTCCAGGAAAAGACAAATAAACTCAAGGAAGCAGCCCTTGAACTCAAACTGAGATCTGAAAAGATCGACGTTACGCTCCCTGCAAAGGAAGTACAGACAGGCGCTATCCATCCTCTTAATCAGACCTATTATGAAGTGCGCAAGATATTTGTAGGAATGGGGTTCGAGGTAGTCGATGGTCCTGAGATAGAATATGACAAATACAATTTTGAGATGCTCAACATCCCTAAGGATCACCCTGCAAGGGATATGCAGGATACCTTCTATATAGAGGATGACATAGTCGTAAGGACACATACATCTCCTGTACAGATAAGGACTATGCTCAAGCATGAGCCTCCTATAAGAGTGATCTGCCCAGGAAGAGTATACAGGACAGATGACGTGGATGCCACACATTCACCTGTGTTCAATCAGGTGGAGGGCCTCTACATAGACAAGAATGTCACATTCTCTGATCTTAAGGGCGTCCTGGCTGAATTCTTAAGAAGACTATATGGAAAGTCAACTGTTACAAAGTTCAGACCTGGATTCTTCCCGTTCACCGAGCCTTCTGCAGAGGTGGATGCAACATGTGCACTGTGCGGAGGAAAAGGCTGTCCTGCATGCAAGGGAGCAGGAATGATAGAAGTCCTTGGCTGCGGAATGGTAAACCCGAGAGTACTTGAGAACTGCGGACTGGACCCGGAAGTGTATTCGGGTTTTGCATTTGGTCTCGGCCTCGACAGGCTCACCAACATCAAGTACGGCATCACAGATATACGTCATCTCTATGAGAATGATGTCAGGTTCCTGAAACAGTTCAGATAATAGGAGGAAACGGAAATGAAAGTACCATATCGCTGGCTAAATGATTATGTAAAGATAGATAAGGACCTGAACGAAGTGGTGGACAAGCTCATCATGACAGGAAATGCCGTTGAGAATGTCTATCCTCCAAGGGAAGACTGTGTAAACGTAGTAGTAGGAAAGATAGAAAAGCTGGAGAAGCATCCTGATGCAGACAAGCTTCAGATCTGTCAGATAAACATCGGAACAGGTGAGGATGTTCAGATCGTAACAGGTGCCGACAATGTATTCGAAGGTGCACTTGTTCCTGTGGCACTCCATGATTCATATCTTCCAAACGGCGTGCACATAAAGAAGGGAAAGCTCAGGGGCGTTGAATCAAACGGAATGCTCTGCTCTGGAGAAGAGCTGTGCCTCAAGGAGTCTGACTATCCTGGTGCCGAGGTATACGGGATACTCATACTCAAGGAAGATGAATCCATGATAGGACATGACATCAGGGAAGTCATGATGTGGGATGATACCGTTCTTGAGTTCGAAGTCGGAGCCAACAGGAGCGACTGCCTTTCAGTCATCGGAAATGCAAGGGAAACTGCAGCATCATTGGACTGTGAGATAGACCTGCCTGTTCCTGAGTTCCATGAGGATAACGATGACATTAAAAACTATATATCTGTGGAAGTAAGAGCTCCCGAACTCTGCACAAGATACATGGCAAAGATGGTCAGGAATGTGAAGATAGCTGAGTCACCGAGATGGATGAAACAGCGCCTTATAGCTGCAGGATTAAGACCAATAAACAACATAGTTGATATTACCAACTTCGTTATGCTGGAGACCGGACAGCCCATGCATGCCTTTGACAGGAAGCAGATAAGGGAGGACAGGATAATAGTAAGGACAGCTGAGAAGGGTGAGACCATAAGGACACTGGACGGAAAAGACCATGATCTTTCAGTCAACAATCTCCTTATCTGTGACGGAGTAGGTCCTATAGGCATCGCAGGTGTCATGGGGGGAGAGGATTCAGAGATCCAGGCTGATACCGATACAGTGGTATTCGAATCAGCGAAGTTTGCATACGGCAATATAAGAAAGACCTCAAGGGAGCTTGGCATAGCCACAGAGAGCTCCATGCGTTTCTCAAAGGGACTTGATGCAACAGTATCAGAATATGCTCTTAAGAGGGCATGCCAGCTGGTGGAGATCCTGGGTTCCGGAGAGATAGTTGGAGGTACCATAGATGTACTTAATGAAGATCTTTCTGAAAAGACAGTGGAGGTCACACCTGAATACATAAATAACAGGCTTGGAACCTCTCTCGATACAGAGACCATGCTTGACTGTTTAAGAAGAGTGTACATCGATACCGAGCTTAAGGACGGAACTCTTGTATGCAGGATCCCAAGGTTCAGGATAGATATAGACGGCAAGGCTGACATATCCGAAGAAGTGGCAAGGATCTATGGCTATGACCGTATAGAAGAGAATCAGGGCAAGATCGCACTCATGAAGGATGAGGTATCGGATCCTGACAGGGAGAAGGACATCATAAGACAGTATCTCACCGGAAAGGGATATTTCGAGTGCCTCACATATTCATTCATGGGCATGCAGGATCTGGATAAGATCGGAGCAGAAGAGGACAGTGAACTGAGGAAGGCTGTCAGGATAATAAATCCTCTCGGAGACGACAGGGGATACATGAGGACTACACTGTTGCCTTCAATGCTTCAGACAGTTGCCCTTAACCTCAACAGGAAAAATGATGACCTTCGCCTTTATGAGATCGGAAGGGTATTCCTTCCTGAACAGGTGCCGCTGAACGGCAAGCTGCCACAGGAAAAGACACATCTCATAATGGCTTTAAGTGAGAAGGCCGGAGACTATTTCACCTTAAAGGGTGACGTGGAGAACCTGGTCTATGAGCTTTACGGAAAGACACCGAAGTTTGCAGGCGGCGGAGAGAGCTACATGCATCCTGGAAGAAAGGCTCTCATGTATATCGGAGGTACAGTGGTGGGTCAGATAGGAGAGATCCATCCGAAGATAGCTGAGAACTTTGATATAACAAAGAGAGTCACCATAGCAGTGCTCGACCTGTCAGCAGGCATAGATGAGAAGGGTACCACGAAGTTTGCTGAGATACCAAGATTCCCTGCAATAGAGAGAGACCTGAGCCTTGTAGTGGACAGGGAAGTTGAGACAGGCAGGATGATAGAGACCATAGAGAAGAACGGAGGAAAGTATCTGGAAGAGGCAGAACTCTTTGACGTATATGTATCTGATTCGATAGGTGAGAACAAGAAGAGCGTAGCATTCTCTCTCAAGTTCAGGTCACCTAATGAGACACTTTCTGACGAACAGATAAAGAAGAGCCTTGACAGGATACTGGCAGAACTTGAAGCTCAGTACGGAGCTGTTTTGAGGGCATAAGGAACATATGAAAGCTATTGTTACAGTTATAGGAAAAGATCAGGTAGGGATAATCGCAGGAGTCTGCACAGTGCTTGCTGAAAAGAACATAAATGTTCTTGATATATCCCAGACAGTCATGCAGGATTATTTCACCATGATAATGATGGTGGACATAAGTGAGGCAGGACTGACATTTGAAGACCTTTCCAGGGATCTTGATGAATTCGGAAGGACAAAGGGTCTTTCCATCAGGATCCAGAGGGAAGACATATTCGAAGCTATGCATAGGATCTAAGGTGATGACATGCTGAATACAAGTGAGATATTACAGACCATAGAGATGCTGGACAGTCAGCATCTTGATATCAGGACCATAACAATGGGCATATCACTTCTGGACTGTGCGGACGAAGATATAGATGCAGCTTCACGAAAGATCTATGAGAAGATCGTCAGCAGGGCAAAGGATCTAGTCAAGGTGGGAGAGGATATCCAGAGCGAGTTTGGGATCCCAATAGTCAATAAGAGGATCTCGGTCACTCCTGTAGCTCTTGTAGGAGCATCCTGCAGGGAAAGGAACTATGTAAAGCTGGCGCATGCACTGGAAAATGCAGCCAGGGAGACGGGAGTCAATTTCATAGGCGGATTCTCTGCGCTTGTGCAGAAGGGAATGACACAGGCTGACATCAACCTTATAGATTCACTTCCACAGGCACTTTCAGAAACGGAGCATATGTGTGCGAGCATAAATGTTGCTTCAACGAAGGCAGGCATCAACATGGATGCAGTGAAGCTCATGGGAGAAAGGATAATTGATATAGCTGAAGCCACAAAGGACAGGGACAGTCTCGGATGTGCAAAACTTACCGTATTTGCAAATGCAGTGGAGGATAATCCTTTCATGGCCGGGGCATTCCATGGCCCGGGGGAAGGAGATACCGTTATAAATGTAGGCGTATCCGGTCCTGGAGTGGTGCACCATGCCATAAAGAACAAAAAGGATGCCTCATTCGATGAGATAGCAGAGCTCATAAAGAAGACTGCCTTCAAGATCACCAGGATGGGACAGCTGGTTGCCATGGAAGCTTCAAAAAGGCTCGGGGTACCATTTGGTATTGTGGACCTGTCACTTGCTCCGACCCCTGCCATAGGCGATTCAGTTGCAAGGATACTGGAGGAGATGGGACTCGAGACCTGCGGTACGCATGGTACCACAGCAGCCCTTGCCCTTCTCAATGATGCGGTCAAAAAGGGCGGAGTCATGGCTTCCAGCCATGTAGGAGGTCTTTCAGGGGCCTTCATCCCTGTAAGTGAGGATGAAGGCATGATAGCAGCCAGCGGAAAAGGCGTGCTTACTATAGACAAGCTTGAGGCAATGACATGCGTATGTTCAGTGGGACTTGATATGATAGCTGTACCGGGGGATACTCCTAAGGAGACCATCAGTGCTATAATTGCAGATGAGGCGGCTATTGGTGTCATAAACAACAAGACCACAGCCTGCAGGCTCATACCGGTCATAGGAAAGGGAGTTGGAGAGACTGCAGTATTTGGAGGACTTCTTGGAGAAGCGCCCATAATCCCACTGCACAGGGAAGTAAGCACTGACTTCATAAACAGGGGAGGCAGGATACCTGCACCGCTTCACAGCCTGAGAAACTGATACATCTCTCACAGATGTTGAAAAGAAAGGATATGAAAATGCAAAACGGAAATTTTTTACCAAAGTTTGATCCTGAGACAGGAAGACCACTGGAAACTCTTGAAGAGCAGCAGAGAGTGGCAGCCCAGCTCCAGGGAAGGGTCGAAAACATTGAGAAAACAGCAGTAGATATGAAAAATGAAGTGAAGGATACTGCTGAAAAAGCAGAGGCCAATGCCCAGCAGATACCTCAGCAGGCACCGGCAGCTCAGAACTTCGGTACACAGAATGTACCTCCTGTTCAGCAGCAGCCTCAGTATCAGGCACAGAGACCTGTTCAGCAGCAGCCTCAGTATCAGGCACAGAGACCTGTTCAGATGCCACCTCAGTTCGTTCCTCCGCAGGCAGCAAACGGTGCTTCACAGAAAAAAGCGCTTTTCCCAAACTATCAGATAGATCCTGCTGTGAAGCAGACAGTAGTTCCTCAGAATGCGTTCCAGCAGCCAAATGTCTATCAGTATCAGCAGAATATCCCTGCACCGGTCTATCCTTCTGCAAAGAAGGGCATCGGCATAACATCCCTCGTCATGGGCATACTGGCAGTGGTATTCTCCTTTACCGGATTTTTCGGTGTGCTGTTTGGCCTTGCCGGACTGATACTTGGAATAATAGGCTGTGTAAAGAAGAACGGAAAGGGAATGTCCATCGCCGGCATAGTTCTTTCAATAATAGGCATCGTTCTTTCTGTCGTGGTACTCATAGCTGCCATTGAAGCAATTAAAAACGGTGCATATGCAATCGATTATTTTAACGGTTTTGACTACTGATAGAAAAGGAGCCTGACATCAGGCTCCTTTCGGTATACAGAAGAAAGGAAGACACGATGAAGATCTTATTTCAGGGAGATTCCATAACGGATGTCGGAAGGAATGAAGAAAAGGGAAGCACCATCTCCATAGGTCAGGGTTATGCCCTGATGGTGGCAGGTGACCTGGGCGCAAAATATCCGGGAAGGTTCACATTCGTAAACAAAGGAGTAAGCGGCAACAGGATAGTGGATCTCTATGCAAGGATAAAGACCGATGTATGGAACGAAAAGCCGGATGTCCTGAGCATCCTTCTTGGCATAAACGACGTGTGGCACGATGTCATGTTCGACAACGGTGTGGACAATGACAGGTTCTATGAGATGTATTCAATAATAGTAAAGCACACTAAGCAGATCTTGCCTGATGTCAAGATCATGCTTCTGGAGCCCTTCGTGCTCAAGACCGGGGAGACTGTGGAGAAATGGGAGTTCTTTGATACTGAAACAAGGCTCAGACAGGATTCCGTAAAGCGCGTGGCACTGGAAAATGAGCTTCTTTTCGTACCTCTTCAGGAAAGGTTCGACAGGGCATGTGAAAAGGCAGAAGCCAGCTACTGGATCAGGGACGGAGTCCATCCGACTCCGGCAGGTCACAGGCTCATAGCTGATGCATATGAAGAAGCGCTCCTGTCCATAGTATGAGGAAGAAACAAGAAAAGCCGGGATGTCCCGGCTTTTTTCATATGTATCTGCATTTAAGCTCGTGTACGCGGGAATATCCTGCTTCCGAACCTTAAGGCATATATGCCTCTTCTGTCAT
>CACZNR010000166.1 GCA_902782475.1 uncultured Eubacteriales bacterium | reverse complement strand
CTCTTACTCTGTCCCCTTCTTCGCAGCAATAGCCATCAAGTCCGAATCCTATACCGTTTATGAACCTGTGTTCCTCTCCGTTTATTATGACCGTAGGTAGGTCTTTCAGATATCTGTTTATCTTGACCGGGCCATCATCCAGCGAATGAGCAATATCGTTCAGAAAATCATTGCCGCTTCCGGAAGACAGGAAATATATGTCTCTTTCCACTTTAGCAGTATCTACTGAATTGATGAAATTGTTCAGAGTGCCATCCCCTCCTACAAGGATGATGTCCCTGTCCGGGAATTCCTCCAGCAGTCTGCTGAGATCCTGCTCCGTGGTAACATCCCTGAACTCACAATCATTTTTCTCCGCAAATGAGGAAACAAGATCAAGGTTCTTCTTTCCCATGCCGTTACCCGCAAGGGGATTATACAGAACGAGATATGCCATAAGTGCCTCCTGTGCCTACTCCTCATCTATTATTTTATCGCATCACAAGCACTTTTTAGCAACAAAAAACAGCCTTGTATAAGGCTGTCCTTCTGGAGCGGAAGACGAGATTCGAACTCGCGACATTCGCCTTGGCAAGGCGACGCTCTACCACTGAGCCACTCCCGCATAAATTATGGCGACCTGGATGGGGCTCGAACCCACGACCTCTAGCGTGACAGGCTAGCGTTCTAACCAACTGAACTACCAGGCCATTCCATAAATGCATTACCTATTTTAATTGAACACCTTATAAAAGTCAACAACACTTTTTCAATAGTTTTTCTCTTTCCATATTTTGTTGTAATGATTCACAGAATGTGTATAATTATTCCATAGTTAGCATTGTCTAACCAATCCCTTTATTTACCGGTATATTGACAATTAAGTTATCTTATGTGATATTATTTTATGAACGAAGATTGTAAAATTCTATTTTTGAACGGAGATTAAAAATGAAAAAGTATACCATCCAGGAAGTTACAAAGAAGGTAAATATGCCTTCAAGTACACTTCGTTTCTACGAAAGCAAGGGACTGCTTCCTAAAGTAGACAGGACGGATTCAGGTTACAGGCTTTATACCGATGACGATATAGAGATCCTGAAACTCATCGACTGTCTCAAGAAGACAAACATGTCTCTCAAAGACATTTCCCAGTTCGTTGAATGGACAAATCAGGGTGAAACAACAGTGGATGACCGCCGCAGAGCATTTTCTCAGAGGAAGAAAGCTGTACAGAAGCAGATAAAGGATCTTCATGAGATCATAAAGTCCATCGACGAAAGGATGAAGGCTCTTAAGTAATCTTTCATCCTTCCGGAATACAATCCCTGCAGGGTGCGAACCCGTTTTTGCGAAGCATATCTGTATCACCCGAGAAGAGCTGTTTCTGCTCATCGGGTACAGATATGATTTTCTTACAGTTTTTTTGGTGATACTCCTTATCTGTCATATCAAGTTCATAAGACGTTTCCCTTTCCTCATTCGACCCGTCACCGTATTCTATGCTGACTCCCGGCTGCACATTATAGCAGAATACACAGAGTAGCAGACTTTTCCCTTTGTCTTCGACGCTCATTGCCTCCATGAGGACTCCCCTTGCAACAGGCTCTTCCTTCACGTACACGGGAGTTACCCTGTAGCACACATGCATGTCACTGTATCGCAGACAGTACGCTATGTCGTTTTCAAAGGGAAGCATCCCATGTACGTTCATGTACCTGGTCCCTGTTATGAGATTTTCCTCTTCTGCATTGAGGCCCGTAAGCTGGTAGCCAAGAAGATGACACCTGTTGTACAGATACGTTCCATCAATGAAATCATATCTTGATATCCTCCATCCCGAGGGCTTCACCATGCCTATCTCTCCCCTCTCTTCCGTGGGCATGTCCTCTTTTCCAATTACACACATGGCCTGACCTGCCCTTCCAAGGCTGTCCATATCACTGAGATATATGCCAGGCTCAGGAATATCTTCCGCATCAAAGAACGGTCTTCCTCCATTTACTTCAGTATACGGGTAGATAAGATAAGGCGGGATCTCTTCATATGAAAAAACATCCGTCCCACTGACCTCGGGTCCGGATGACTCCTGTGGCAGCTCCGGTAGCTCCACTCTCTTACATGATGAGATGATGAAAAATAATGTAAAGAGACACAGAAAAAGAGCTGTTTTCCTTAAGATGTGATCCTTTCTCATAAAACAGCTCCTTTCGTTATCAGAATAATTTTTTAAGTGTGCTCAGAAGTCCTCTTCTGAAGAGATATCCTCCTGTGGAGATCAGCTGGGATTCTATCTTGTTCTTGACTCTCTTGCTGTCCTTCTCCTTTTTAGCCTGGGCCTTTTCTTCTTCCTTGGCCTTTTTCTTTTCCTCGGCTTCCCTAATCTTTTCTTCCTCTTCCCTTGCCTTTGCCTCTATCTCTGCCTGTTTCTGTCTTCCAAGGACCTCATATGCAGATTCGCGGTCATTGAGCATATCGTACTTGCTCATGAAATCAGAATTCATGGCATTGTTGAAAAAGCTTATGTCAGGTTCTTCCATGAGGCTCTGAGGACAGAGCACTGAACAGTTCTGAACTATCTGGGGAACGCCTTCCTCGTCAAGGAATGACATGAGTGCATGGCCTACACCAAGCTGCATTATCATCTCCTGTGTGTCGAACGCAGGATTCTCACGCAGTGACTGTGCTGCCGCCCTGATGTTCTTCTGTTCTGCAGGAGTGTATGCACGGAGCGCATGCTGTACCCTGTTTGAAAGCTGTGCAAGCACTGCATCAGGGATGTCGCTTGGACTCTGTGATACGAAGTATATTCCTACGCCCTTTGATCTTATGAGCTTTACCAGCTGTTCGATCTTCTGTACCAGTACCTTCGGGGCATCAGTAAAGAGAAGATGTGCCTCATCAAAGAAGAATACCAGTTTCGGCTTTGCAAGGTCTCCCACTTCAGGAAGCTCCTCGAAGAGCTCAGCCATGAGCCACAGAAGGAATGTTGCATATAAGGTAGGATTCTGTACCAGCCTTACGCTGTGAAGGAGGTTTATCATTCCCTTGCCGTCATATGTGGTCCTCATGAGGTCAAGTATCTGAAGATCAGGCTTTCCGAAGAAAAGGTCTGCTCCCTGACTCTCAAGAGGAAGAAGTGCTCTCTGGATGGCTCCAATCGTGGCTGCAGCCATATTTCCGTATGTGATGCTCAGATCCTGCCTGTGTTCAAGTGCATAGTCTATGAGCATCTTCAGGTCCTTAAGGTCATCAAGATATACTCCCTTGTCATCAGCCAGCTTGAACATTATGTGAAGGACTCCCTCCTGAGCAGGAGTAAGTCCAAGTATCCTTGATATGAGTTCCGGTCCCATGTCAGAGACTGTAGCCCTTATTGGATGACCATGTTCTCCATAAACATCCCAGAATGTTACAGGATAGGCCTTGTACTGGAAGCTGTCCCTTATGCCGAACTTATCTATCCTTTTTTCCATCCCTTCGTTCTGAACACCAGGAGCACAGAGGCCTGCAACATCGCCCTTGATGTCGCACACGAATACAGGAACTCCTGCATCAGAGAAGCTCTCTGCAAGTACCTTCATGGTTATGGTCTTTCCTGTACCGCTGGCACCGGTTATGAGCCCATGTCTGTTTGCTATGGAAAGAGGCATGTATACCCTTTCCTTTGTATCATCTGTAAGACCTATGTATATCTTGTTGTCCAAATACATAAAAGTGAACCTCGCATTCAAATGATATATTAATTATATTAGATTTTTCCTCTTTTGACATCAGAATGTCATTTTTGTCACAAAGGAGGAAGACTTGGCCGTAAGCTCCGTCCACGCAGGACGGAAACCGCTTTTAACTGCAGTCCTGACTGAAGCTATGTTGCTCCAGGCTGCACAGTAGAAAGGTATCCTGTCCTTTTCAAGTATCTCAATTGCAAGGTTCCCCACAAGGACTGATGCAATGCCCTTTCCTCTGTACTCCGGAAGCACGTCGATGCCTATCTGCCACATGTCCTCACAGTCAGCAGAGCATGCTGCAAGACCAATGAGCTTTCCGTCATCATATGCTCCTATGCCAAGTGTATCAAGCTCAGGCCTTTTATCCGAAAGAGCGTTTGACCACTGAGGGACATAGAGTGAAGAAAAGTGTTCCTTTCCAAGTATCTTCATCTCATAAGGAAGATCCTTTCTCTTAAGAGCTGAAAGTTCAGGAAGGAAGTATTCTGCCATGAAGCATAGCTCAGCTCCATGGGGCTTAAGTATCTCCTGCAGCCTTGAGATCACAGGTGTCTCAAAATAGGAATAGTTATGTTCACAGGTCGAAAGGAAAGCGTATATCTCATCATAGAGCTCCTCTCCAACCGTAGCCACCACATTATGCCCGTAATAGACGAGGTTACAGATATGCGGAAGATCCAGATACTTTCTTGCCCTTATATCCTTTTTTGAGAGCACGACAACATTGTCATTCCGGAGAAAATCTCCGGGACTGCATGAACAGTCGTAAGCCGACTGCTGAAATGCCTTTTCAAATAAATCCTGCTGTGTCATGATCCATACCTCCCTGTTTATTGTAGCAGACCGAGGCAGATTTAATTTAATATATTTTTATCGATAAATATTGACTTATTTATCCTGTTGGATTAGAATCATATTGACCGGAAGGTCAAATGATCATATCAGGAGAATAACTATGAAAAACTATTTCGATCTCAAAGGACAGGTAGCAATCGTTACAGGATGCTCTACAGGGCTTGGAGTACAGATGGCCAAGGCTCTTGCAAATCAGGGTGCAAACATCGTAGTAGTAGCCAGAAGACAACAGCTCATAGAAGAAGTTGCTTCTGAACTGGAAAAGGAATTTGGTGTTGAAGCTCTCCCTATCCGCTGTGATATAACAGATACAGAATCAGTAAACGCAATGGTTGACAAGACGATGGAAAGATTCGGAAGGATCGACATCCTTATCAACAATGCCGGTACAGGCGCCGTTGCTCCTGCTGAGGACATTACAGACGAACAGTTCAATAATGAGATAAACATCGACCTCTTCGGTTCCTTCAGAGTCGCAAGAGCAGTTGCAAAGAAAGCCATGATCCCAGCAAAATACGGCAGGATAATCAACATCGCTTCAATGTACGGCCTTGTAGGAAACAAGGTAGCTCCTGCTTCCCCATACCATGCAGCCAAGGGTGGCGTGGTAAACCTTACAAGAGGTCTTGCAGCAGAATGGGGCAAATATAACATCACTGTCAACTCCATCTGTCCTGGATACTTCTACTCTCCTCTCACAAAGGAGACACTGGACAGTGACTTCTTCCAGCAGAATGCACAGACAATGATCCCGCTTTCACGTTACGGGAACGAAGGAGAGCTTGATACCGCAGCACTTTTCCTTGCATCACCAGCATCAACATATGTTACCGGTATAGCTCTTCCAGTAGACGGCGGTTACACATCAATGTGACCTTCATAGATTTACCTAGGGGCCTTTTCTCTGAAGAAAGGGCCTTTTTAATTTATTAAAATCTCCCAAAAGAGTATAATCATATCAGAATATATTTTAGAGGTTCATCCATGAGAAAAGCAGGTATATTACTTCCCGTATTTTCACTTCCAAACAGATTCGGCATCGGATGCTTCTCACAGGAAGCTTACGATTTTATAGATTTTCTGCACGATTCAAAACAGAGCTACTGGCAGGTGCTCCCCCTGGGACCCACAGGCGATGCATTCTCTCCATATGACCCCATGTCAAGCTTTGCAGGAAACCCCATATACATAGACATAGACACACTTGTACGCAAGGGTCTCCTGAAGCATTCCGACATACCGAAGGATATTCCGTGCAACAGCTATGATACATTTGGAAGATACATAAGGAACAGTGAAGTAAAGGATCTTAAAATGCAGCTCTTACGAAAAGCATATTCCAATTTCACTGCCGACAATTCATTCAGCCAGTTCATAGATGAGAACTCCTACTGGATCGAGGATACTGCCCTCTTCTATGCCCTTTCAAGGCATTTCGGAAGTACAGACTGGCACAACTGGCCACAGGACATACGCTACCGCAGGATGAGTGCAGTCATCTATTATTCTGCCAAGCTCATAGAGGACTATAACTTTTTCAGATGGACCCAGTATGAATTTTTCAGTGAATGGAATGACATACTGAGCTATGCCCATTCAAGAAACGTAGACATCGTAGGCGACATGCCCATATATACATCCTATCAGGGTGCTGACTGCTGGTCACATCCCGAGATATTCCAGCTGGATGCTGACCTTAAGTACACGGATGTTTCAGGATGCCCTCCTGATGCATTCTCAAGCATCGGACAGAAGTGGAACAATCCGCTCTACAACTGGCACAACAGAAAGGATACATTTACCTGGTGGGGCGAAAGGATCAGGCAGAACTTCAGGATGTTCGACGTGCTGAGGATCGACCACTTCCGCGGACTTGAATCCTACTATTCCATCCCTGCGGGAGATGATACGGCCCTGAACGGCCACTGGGAAAAGGGACCGGGAATGAGCCTCTTCAACTATCTTGCTACGACCATCGGCAACCACAGATACTTTGCCGAGGATCTCGGATACATTACACCTGAAGTAAGGCATCTTCTTGATGAGACAGGCTTCCCCGGCATGAAGGTACTGCAGTTCGCATTTGACAGTGACCTGCATAATCCTTACCTTCCTCACAACTATACTGAGAACTGCGTGGTGTACACAGGCACACACGACAACAATACATTGCGCGGATGGTTCAATGAGCAGAACGAATACCGCATACAGTTCATATACGATTATCTTGATGACCACAGGGATGTACTGAACGGTACCCTTGATGTCTCATCAGTAAATGAAGACAACATCTGCGACATCATGATCCATATGGCACAGCTCAGCATAGCAGATACATGCATCATACCTATACAGGATTATCTGGAGCTCGATAGAAGAGCAAGGAACAACGTCCCTTCCATTGCAGAGGGGAACTGGAACTGGCAGCTCCGTGACGACTATATGACACACGAGCTTTCAGAAAGGATAAAGAAGATAACAGTAATGGCTGAAAGAGCCTGAAAAGGAGGACTTCACATGGAATACAGCGAAAAGAACGTTGAACGCATAGCAAATGCATCATTTACACTTTTATATAACGCCCTTGCCAAGGGCAAGGACCCTATAGAGGTCTTCCCTGCTGTTGAAAAGGTCATAAATGAGATAAATGTCTTCTCCGGACAGGAAATGGAGATACATCCGAATCTCATACGCTACAGCGATGCCTTAAGGGAAGTGAGGCCGGGCGGAGTCATAAGGGATGCCCTTCTGGAGATGTTCACCGAAGACCATGAGACAGACGGTCTCATAAGTGTCATATCCTGCGGTCTCATATACTATGCAAAGATCGGTCTTGATTTCGAGGAGACCATAAAGGAATATACGGATTACGAAAACAAGCTCCTCATAAGGACCATAAGGAATGCCCTTATAGACTTAAGGGACAACCGCAGATCCTGATGGAGGACCTGTCTATGAAGCATGCAGTTATATTGAGCAGGACGAGACCTGATGACAGTGCAGGATATATCGAAGCAGTTCTCAGCGACGGTCGGACCCTGTATCTTGCAGAAAAGGAATATGATGCGGATGAATTTCGGGCATTCGAAAAAGCAAAGGAAGAGTGGCTCATATCATGCAGCGGAAGCCAGACTTTCCTTGCAGATTCCGACAGCGGTGAAGATGCCAAAGGCTACTATGGAAACTACTTTGAGCTTCTGCCGGAAAAGGCAGTATTCCAGAACGGAAAGATGACGGGGATCTATCTCTGCAGTGACGGCATAAATTATTCAGGAAGAGGAAGATATAACTACGACATAGACGCCTGGGGCATCCCCGGATACGATCCCTTCTCCTTCATACCGACAGGAAGAAAGACCATAGTCCTTCTTTTTGATGACGACAGGAACTGTCGTTCCGGTCAGTTCATGGTCTTAAGGAGGATCCCCGGAAAGGAATACAAGGAATACCTCGAGTTCTGAAACAGAAGACATACAGACATAAACAGGGCGTGGGTTCATATCCACGCCCTGCTTTTATATTTTCCTGTAATCGCGATAAGGCTTTCTCAGAGCCACTCATGATACTTTTTCACATATATCTTCTTATAGACCTGAATGCATATCATGTATACCACCATGAGTACCAGGAGCCACATCAGATAGCCAAGAGGCATCTTCGTTAGGTCGAATATGGTGGCTATGCCTGTAAATGATATCACCAGGGCCACTGCCACTATTATGAATGTGGACAGTATCAGCTCCTTGGAAGATCTGCTCTCTATGAACGGCACCTTTGCTGTACGTATCAGGTGGATTATCAGCGTCTGTGACAGTATGCCGAATACGAACCAGCCGCACTGGAACATCATGGCCTTTTCAGGTGAATTGAACCCGAATATGAACCACAGGACTGCAAAGCACAGTATGTCCAGAACAGAGCTTATGGTGCCGAAAGCGAACATGAATTTGGTTATGCCCTTTGTATCCCAGTTTTTTGGCTTTCTTATGAATTCCTCATCCACATTGTCGAAAGGCATTCCTATCTGTGCAAAGTCGTTAAGGAGATTCTGTATAAGTATGTGTATCGGCTTCATAGGCAGGAACGGAAGGAATATGCTGGCGATTATGACAGATATCATGTTTCCGAGGTTTCCGCTGGTAGCCATCTTTATGTACTTGAGGATGTTCGTAAATGTCTTCCTGCCGTTAATGACTCCCTGTTCAAGGACGTTGAGGTCCTTCTCAAGAAGTATTATGTCAGCTGTCTCCTTTGCGATATCGACTGCAGTATCCACTGATATGCCTACATCCGCCTGTTTTAAAGGAGGAGCATCATTTATTCCGTCACCCATGTATCCGACGGTATGCCCAAGCTCCTGATAAAGCCTTACCACTCTCTGCTTTGCCAGCGGAGAAAGCTTTGAGAAGAGGTGGCAGTCACGTATGCGCTCCTTGAGCTCCTCGTCTGTCATCTCATCAATTTCCCTTCCGGTAAGTGAGTTTCGCACTGTTATGCCTACCCTTTCGCAGACATGAAGTGCAACGCCTTCACTGTCACCTGTAAGTACCACAGTTTCTATGCCGTGATTTTTTAAGGCACGTATTGCATCCTTTGCACTTTCCTTTGGAGGATCCAGGAACCCAACGAACCCGAGGAGCACCATGTTGGACTCATCCTGCACACCAAATGTATCCACATCGTGTATGTGGTTTTTCTGGGCAACTGCGATTACTCTGAGCCCTTCCGCATTGTTCTTTTCATATACTGCATAGGCTTCCTTTCTAAGCTCATCTGTAAGGGGATGTGCTTCACCGTCAATGTCGATGAGCGAACAGATGGACATGATCTCGTCAACTGCCCCTTTTGTTATGAGCTGTCTCTTGCCGCTGTCATCCCTGAGCACCACGCTCATCCTTCTTCTGGTGAAGTCGAATGGTATCTCGTCCTCTCTTCTGTATCTTTCCTTAAGGACATTCAGATGTTCCCTGTCAGCCCTGTTTATTATCGCTATGTCGATAAGGTTCTTTAGTCCTGTCTGGAAATAGCTGTTTAAAAAGGCATGTCTCAATATCTTTATGGATTCATTTCCCCTGACATCCATGTACCTTTCAAGTATGACCTCATCTTCTGTAAGGGTACCTGTCTTGTCGGTACAGAGTATGTCCATCTGTCCGAAGGTCTGTATGGCACTCAGACGCTTCACAATGGTCTTTTTCTTTGACATCTCCACAGCACCTTTTGCAAGGGTCGATGTCGTTATGACAGGAAGCATCTCAGGTGTCAGACCTACTGCTATTGTTATGGCAAACAGAAGTGACGAAACAAAGTCCTGGGTAGTCAGTATGTTTATAAGAAGGACTATGGGCACAAGGACTATCATGAACTTTATGAGAAGCTGTGAGATGGAATCAAGTCCTTTCTCAAAGGAATTCTTCTCATTTACGGAATACATGGATTTTGCCATGCTTCCGAAGTAAGTATTGTTTCCCGTTGCCAGTACCAGTGCAACTGCACTGCCGGAAACTATGTTGGTCCCCATGAAGCCTACATTGGAAAGATCAGTTATGCTCTCATATTCCTTGAGCACAGTAAACTTCTCAACAGGATTTG
>CACZNR010000165.1 GCA_902782475.1 uncultured Eubacteriales bacterium | reverse complement strand
GTTCCGCTTCAATAAAGATTTCTAATAATTCATTTGATTCTGCTTTTTCAATCGTCATTCGTTCTCACCGCCAAACCACGATTTATTTTAGTCATTATATCCTTGCTGACTGGCGTGGTCAATTACCTCATATTCAAAAGGGAAGGAGGCACTCCCTTACGAAACTCCTCCCTCAAAAAGTTGCTTTTTTTATGCTATTTCACTGTAGCACCACTCATACAGGAAGATGGTCGCGGCCAGAAGATCCGCACACCCGCCTGGAGACAGATTTTTCTCCATAAAAGCCATGTCCAGTTCCTCTATCTGTTTAAGATGCGGATACTTTTCCTTTTCTATCAGGAAACGGACCGCTTCTGAAGCTCTTTCTGCCTTTTCCTTTCCTCCCCTTGCATACATATTGGTATCCTTGCCAAGTGCAATGAGATGAAGAAGTGCATATACTGCAGAGTCATTCAAACTGTAACCGTTTTCCATGCATTCCCTGAGAACAGGCAGAGAAACTAAGACCACAGAAGGCAATCCTTCGGCTGCCTCCCCTCTTATTCCCTTTAATCCATATTCCAGATATGCTCTGTCACCCGAAGTCCTTGCTTTCTTTTTCGAAAGTCCTTCAAAGTGCTCTGACACAGATCTCTCTGCGAGTCTGCTGCATTCTTTTCCTATGGCATTTGGATCTCTTTCAGGTCTTCCGGGCTCCCACAGTCTTCCTATGGCACACGAGATGATCCCAAGAGTATATATCGCTCCCTTATGGGTATTTACTCCTCCGGTGACAGAAAACATCCTCTTTTCAGCTTCCATCCCCAGTTCCTTTATGACCTCAAATACCTCTCCAGCTCTGTCCCGACGGTGTTCTGCTCCAACGGCAAAGCATCCTGCAAAATAGCTTTCCAGGGATGATGCACTTTTTTTGAACAGTTCGGGATCCATGTCACTGTGACTTCCGTTATTGTTCCTGTCCACAAGTCCCGGTTTTGGTGTGGTATTTACCTCTTCATTCAGAGCCTTTACTACCATCTTCCCTGCCTTTATGCTGTCGAAATGCAGGAACTGTTCCATTATGAGCCTCTCAGTTGCTTCCAGTATCTCATTTAAGCTGTGTATCCTCCTTGATGAGCAGCCCTTTCCCGTCTTCCCGCAGACAATACAGCTTCTTTCATGTTCACGCCGTATCTGCGTGCCATCGGGAAGTACTACATCCATGTCAAACAGCCTTCCTGCAGGTGATCCTTCCTCGATCGACTCACAGATCTTTTTTAGGATACTGCCTTTGCCGTCACAGGCGATCATGCATTCATATCCTGTAAAGGCATAGCTGCAGCTCATCTCCTTTATGCCTACAGATCCTTTTCGAAGCTCTTCCAGAAGCCGTTCCTTTCCCCACTCAAAGGTCCTTTTTATGGCCGCACCAGTCTTTACAGGTCCTGCTATGTTCATGGTAAAGGAAATGACAGGAGTCCCGTATCTTCCTGTCATCTTTCTCTGAAGTGATGCACGGCTGTCCCGTGCCATCATCATGTCGTTTACCGTTACTTTTCTTTCCATAGCTGCCCTCCGTCAGTAATGTTCAGGAGCATCCATATCCATGATGGCTGATAAAACAGAACTGCACTCAGGAGATGAGAGATAGTCGTAAACGTGCTGAGGAAGCATGTTCCTTACCTCTTCCATCCTGCCGTCATGTATAGCTCTTCTCACTGCGGATGCACTGACAGGCCTGCCGGCCTTTTCCAGTCTCTCTGCCATACAGCACCGGATCCCATGACCAGGAAGCTGTTCTGAAAGAACACTGTTGTACAGCCTTGTAACAGTACTGAACGGTTCGTTTCCCACATATCTTGAAGTGATCCCGAGGGTCTCAGCTATACGTGAAAAAAGCTCGGTATCCAGCTTCGCATGGGAAATGATGGAATCTTCCTTGTCTCTGAAAAAATATCCCGGGAATGTCGCAGAACTGATCATATATGGTCCTGATCCATGTACAAGAACATTATCAATATCCCTGAGTCCTTCCGTTACCAGCATCTTACGCATCCTGAAAGGAATGGGGCTGTTCTCTTCACTAAGTACGAATACATGCACAGTATCATTTTCCTCTGCCGCTCTTTCCACAAGATATCTGTGCCCAAGGGTGAAAGGAGCCGCGTTCATCACTATGCCTGCACTTTTTCCCGGACGCCTGAATTCAGAAAGGAAATGAAGAAATCCTGAAAAGCCATCCTTCCTGTTCTCCATGAACACGACCTTTTTACCGACTTCTGCTATCTCGTAAAATCCCAGTGTGGCAATGAGCTTTGCGGTATCAGGTTTTGTATATACGAACACATGGCTGTTCCCTCTTTCTGCCTCAACGGAAAGAAGATGGCTCACTATGCTGTTCAGAAGTGCTTCTCCCCTGTGTTCTTCAGAAACGGCAAGACAGCGGACAGTGTTTCCAAACAGACTGCCCGTTGCCACAAGTTCACTGTTTTCATATATTCCGCAGGTATAATCAAGATTCTCATCCCTGCGTATCCCCTGATCCTCCAGAAGCCTGTCGACCTCCCTTGCAACAGAGGAATAATTCATCATCAGTTCCTGAACCATATGATATCAGAGTACGTATGGCTTGGTCTTGCGTACCACGTCCATGATGGTTCCGTCCCTTGCTTCGATTATACCCACAATCCTGTCATCGAATTCCACTTTTTCAGGTTCTCCTACTATTGAATAGGCTATATCCCTGAGTTCCTCAATGGTCTTAAGAGGGACGCAGTCGGCTTTTTCAAGTGCCTCAAGAATGTCAGGACGTGCAGGATTGACTGCCACGCCGTAATCCGTAACTACAACATCTATGCTCTCTCCAGGAGTCGTCACTGTAGTAACATCAGTACATATCGCAGGTATCCTTCCCTGAAGAAGAGGACATATGACTATGGCACACTTTGCTCCCTGGGCTGTGTCAGGATGACCTCCCTGAGCTCCTGTAATGACTCCGTCAGAACCAACTACCACATTGCAGTTGAAGTGCACATCCACCTCAAGTGAAGCAAGGACCACATAATCAAGCTTGTTGACAACTGCCCCCTTGTTCAGCGGGTCGGCATAGACTCCTGCGGCGATACGGTGATGGTTCACATTCCTTAGGCTGTGGACTGCATCCAGGTCAAAGTCCTGTACATCGAGAAGGACATTTGCCATTCCATCTTCAAGGAGCTTACACATGTCTTTTGTAAGGCCTCCAACTCCGAAGCCCATCCTTATGTTCCTCTCCCTCATGATCTCTCCAAGGTACTTGGTGGAGGCGATGGATGCACCGCCTACTCCGGTCTGATATGAGAATCCGTCCCTGAACCACGGAGTATTCACGACTACCTGTGTGCAGTACTGTGCCATCAGAAGCTTTCTCTGGTCGGTGGTCGGTTTTGCTGCGCCTGTGGCGATCTTGGACGGTATGCCTATCTCATCGACTACACATACATAATCTATCTTAGTCTGGCTTATGTGAGCCGGGAAATTGGGATAAGGGACCAGACAGTCAGTTATGGCGACACAGTAGTCAGCATAATCTCCGTCCACTATGGCGTAACTTAGAACTCCACAGTCAGCCTTGCCTCCTATTCCTCTCAGGTTCCCGTAATCATCTGATGTCGGTGAACCTATGAAAGCTATATCTATATGGGACTCTCCCGTTTCTATGGCACGGACACGTCCTCCGTGCGAACGCATTATGGCAAGCCCTTTCAGCTTTCCTGCTGATATGGCTTCACCGATCTTTCCCCTTACTCCTGAGGATTCGATGCGGGTGATGGTGCCGTCTTCTATCATTGGCACCAGAGGATCGTGTGCCTTTCCCAGTGAGGAAGCACATATGGTGATGTCCTTGAATCCCATTTTGTGGATCTCCTCCATTACCATGTTGACGATGAGATCTCCTTCCCTGAAATGATGATGGAAGGATACCGTCATGCCGTCATGGGCATTGCATTTTACAAGTGCCTCATGTATATCCTTTACAAGTTTAGACTCCGTATTGTTCATGTGGGCTCTGACCTTAACCCCTGTATGTTCGATCTCTTTTCCATCCATGTAGTGGTTTCCCCTGAATGGTTCTTTTCCTGTGATCTTAAGTATCTCTTCTGGTATCTCTCTCAAAACAGCATTTTTCATTACAGATCCCCCTTGTATACTCCGGAAGCCTTAGCCAGTGCTATGGTCCTCTTTGCCCCGTCATAAAAGGCTATATCTATCATCTTTCCGTCCACGGTGAATACTCCTATCCCCTTTGCCTTCTTGTCATCGATCTCACGTATGACTTTTTCGGCAAAGATGATATCCTTTTCCTTTGGCGTATATACCTCGTGAACTATCGGGATCTGTCTTGGATTTACGATGCTCTTTCCGTCAAATCCCATGGCATGTATCATCTCCACTTCCTTGCGGAATCCGTGCATGTCGTCAAGATCAGTCCAGACCGTGTCGAAGCACTGCACCTTTGCAGCCCTTGCAGCTATTATCATATGCTGTCTCGCTCCCATGAATTCTATTCCTGTACCTGAGATGTTGGCCTGTATGTCCTTTGAATAGTCTCCACCGGAAAGTGCTATGCCAAAGAGCCTTTCGGAACAGTCGCAGATATCCACAGCATTCATGACTCCCCTTGCGGATTCTAGGGCAGCCATGAGGAGCACGCTTCCCTCAGGTCTTCCGAATTCCCTTTCCGCCTCTGCAACAGCCTCCTCCACCATCTTGACATCTCTAGGATACTCAGTCTTAGGTATCCTTATGGAATCGCATCCGCCTGCAACCGCACATCTGATGTCTTCCTTCCAGAGTCCCGTATCTATGCCGTTTATCCTTACTACCTTTTCAACGCCCCTGTAATCTAACTCTTTAAGGGCATGATAGAGTGAATATCTTGCAGCGTCCTTTTCCCTTTCAGCCACTGCATCCTCAAGGTCCAGCATGACTGAATCAGGCTTGTATATGTATGGGTCCTTTATAAGGCTTGGTTTCTGACAGTTAAGGAACATCATGGTCCTTCTGAGCCTGTACTTGTTTGGATTGATCATCTTATGTCACCTCCCCATGGAAGCTGACCTTCAAAGCCGGCAGCCCTGTAGCATGCACACTCCACCCTGGCCTTTATGGTACAGTCCAGTGCTCCCTTGTCCACCATATGCACCTTTGCATCAGTGACACCTATTCGTTCAAGTGTCTCCAGAGCAACTTTTCTTATCTGTTTTCCGTACTGGCGTATGACTGAACTGTCCAGATCAAACTCTATCCCGCCTTCTCCGGGCTCAACTGTAACTATGCAGTCACTTGATTCCAGTGTCCCTGCAACTGCAGTCTTTTTTATATCCATATCGTTTCCCCTAACTTGTTTTATATGGGATGCCAACACCCCATGTTCTTTTGTCTTCATTCCAATTATAAGAAATACCCGTGAAATTTCAACCTGCTTCAAAAGGTCTCCCTTCTTTAATGTAATATGTCTGTCATTTTTTGTTATAATTGATTTGAAACAAATATATGTAGTCTGAGGGATCTGGATATGAATCTATTGGAACATCTTGAAAACAAGTTTTATGAACTTCACGGAGCAAGACCTGAGATATCTATAACTACTCCTGGAAGGATAGAAGTAAGCGGTAACCATACTGACCATCAGCACGGATTCGTAGTTGCAGCAGCCATCAATATAGAGATAGTGGGCGTTGCCTCAAAAAACAGCGAGAATATAGTCAATCTGTATTCAGAAAATTTCGGATCGATAATATGTGATCTTTCCGATCTCAGTCAGCAGGACAGCGAGAAGAATACTTCCATGGCCCTTATCAGGGGCATCGCATACATGTTCAAGAAGAACAGGAAAAAAGTCGGAGGATTCAACGCTGTAATATCCTCAAATGTACCTGTAGGATCAGGACTTTCATCCTCAGCCGCATTCGAGATACTTATAGGCAACCTCTTCAATTACCTGTATAACGACTACTCCATACCACCTCTTGAGATCGCCAATTATTCCGTATATTCCGAGAACAACTATTTCGGAAAGCCAAGCGGAAAGATGGACCAGATCGCCTGTGCATACGGTGGTCTTGTAGGCATAGATTTTGCTGATGTGGATGATCCTGTGGTCACCCCTCTGCAGCTGGACCTTACGGAATTCGGATATGATATCTGCATAGTGAACACCTATTCAGATCATGCTGACCTTACTGATGATTATGCAGGGATCAAGAACGAGATGTCAGAGATCGCAGGTTACTTCGGGGAAGGCTATCTCAATGATGTATCCGAAGAAGCCTTCTATGACAAGCTGCCTGAACTTGTGGACAACTTCAGTGACAGGGCTGTACTCAGGGCCATACATTTCTTTGAAGAGACAAAGCGTGCAAAGGAGCTTACAGAAGCCGTAAAGAACAGAGATATAGAGACCGTCATAGACCTGATCAATGAGTCAGGCAATTCCTCATTCAAATATCTACAGAACATATACTCCGCATCTGAGCCAAAGCATCAGAAAGTTACACTGTGTCTGGCTCTTACTGAAAAGATACTCGGAAACTGCAGGTATGCTTCAAGGATCCACGGCGGTGGATTCGGAGGAACCATACTTGTCATACTTCCTGATAACATGCTCTCATATTACAGGAATGAGATGAAACAATATACTGGAAAAGACTGCGTGATCCCTGTCCGCATAAGACCGCAGGGATCTGTAATAAACAAGATCGATTAAGGAGCTTTAAGATGAAAAAAACATTACTGGTACTGGCTGCCGGAATGGGATCAAGATACAAGGGTGGCATAAAGCAGATCGCCCCTGTAGGTCCAAACGGTGAGATACTTCTGCATTATTCAATATATGATGCCGTAAGAGCAGGTTTCGACAAGATAGTCTTCATTATCAAGAGAGATATCGAAGAAGACTTCAAGGAAAAGATCGGTGCCTTTGCCGAGGAAAAGGCAGAAATACATTACTGCTTCCAGGACGAGGCATATCTTCCTGAGGGTTTCGTATTCCCTGCAGAGAGAATAAAGATGTTCGGGACCGTACAGGCCATGCTGGCAGGCAAGGATGTGATAAAGGAACCTTTCGCCATCATAAACGCTGATGACTTCTATGGCAGAAGCTCATTTGAGCTTGCTGCAAAGGCTCTTGATGAGCTCGCTGCAACAGATAAGGGACTTTCCTGCATGGTGGGATATAAGCTCAGCAACACCATATCATATAACGGTACCGTCAACAGGGGAGTCTGCTTACAGGATGACAGCGGATACCTTACAGGCGTTGAAGAGACATATGATATATTCCCTTCAGACGGAAAGCTCATAGCAAATTTCCAGAAGGGAAACGAAAAGGAAGTGGAAGGCTCAAGCCTCGTTTCCATGAACTTCTGGGAATTCAAGGAGACGATATTTGAGGATGCCATCAGGCTCTTCGACAGATTCATAGATTCCATCGACAAGAATGATGCAAAGAGCGAGTATGTACTTCCTACCATGGTCGATGACCTCATAAAAGAAAACAAGCTCAAGGTCAAGGTGCTTCCATGCGATGAAGTATGGCATGGCATAACCTATCCAACCGACAGAGAGGAAGTGGCTGCTTCCATAGCAGACCTGACAGAGAAGGGCATTTATCCTTCAGACCTTATAAACGACTGAGAATATGAATTACAAAGACATCCTTAAGATAATAGACCATACGCTCCTTAAAGCAGAGTCTTCCCATGATGATATCGTAAGATTATGCGACGAGGCCAAAAAGTATGATGTTGCTACCGTTTTCACACATGGCTACTGGACACCTGTGGTTTCAGAACAGCTTAAAGGCAGTTCAGTAAGAGTCGGAGCTACAGCAGGCTTCCCCTTTGGTGCACAGAGCACCTTTATCAAGGCCACAGAAGCCTCCAGTTCCATAAAAGATGGTGCAGATGAGATAGACATCGTCCTTAACATAGGAGCCCTTAAATCGAAAGATTATGGCGCTGTACTGAATGATGTATCAGAAGTCAGGAAGGCCTGCTCCGGCGGTGTACTTCTAAAGGTCATACTTGAGAACTGCCTGCTCACCGATCAGGAGAAGATCGATGCATGCAGGATATGTGTTGATGCAGGCGCCGATTTTGTAAAGACGTCCACAGGACTCTCCACCGGAGGCGCAACACTTCATGATGTTGAGCTCATGAAAAAGACGGTGGACGGTAAGGCAAAAGTCAAGGCAGCAGGAGGGATCCGGACCCTGAAGGACTGCATAGATATGATAAATGCAGGAGCGGACCGCATAGGTACAAGTGCAATGCTAAGGATTGCAAAAGAAATAGAAGAGTGGTCGTAAGATCACTCTTCTTCATATCCGTAAAAGAATTTATGGTTCCTGTTCATGGTATCGAACATGCTGTTGTATTCCAGTATCTGATAGGCCCTTATGTCATCGCTCCTGTCCAGTTCCCTTCTCGTGTTCACATACTTGCCGTCAGGAGTTATGGTGATCCTGGATGAGATCACAGGATACTTTTTCCTGAGCTCCAGCAGGAACTGATTGTATGCTGGCAGATCTGCATTTGCAAGGTCCATTACCACGCTTCCGAGATAGTTTGCGCTTATCAGTTCCGGATCTTCAAGAGTTTTTTCAAGATCATAGTTTGTCCAGATGATGTACGGGACTATATAGAGCTTTGAAGTATCCCTTACTGTATCTGTAAGATCCTTGCTGAGTTCATCAAGGAAGTTATTCATGTCACCCGGCTGATGATCTCCAAACATCACTATCATAGTCGGTTCATCGACCTGTTCAAAATATTCGATAAGATATTTGAAAGCCTTGTCACTTTCCTTTATAAGGGAGAGATATACCTCTGCATTGAGGTCATCAGATCCATTTACCGTTATCCTGTCAGGGAAGTTATAATCCGTGGAATATCCGGAGTGATTCTGCATGGTCACATTGAACAGGAACAGTTTTTCATCTTCCTTTTTCTGTTCAAACAGTGATATGAGATATTCGTAATTGGCCTTGTCACTTATAAGATTGAGTCTTCCCTTCTGTGCGTTCTTAGGCCAGTCCTCTGCGCTTCTGAAGGACTCAAAACCCATCAGAGGATATACGCTTGACCTTCTCCATCCTGTCGCAAAATACGGATGGGATGCGATCGCCGTATAGCCCTGCTGTCTCAGTATATATGCCATGGTAGGTGTATCACTGTGTATATATTGCTGATAAGGGATGCTTGCAGCAGGAAGGAATCCCGTTGTATTTCCCGTAAGGAACTCAAACTCTGTATTTGCAGTTCCTCCTCCCTTGATGGAGGCGATCATGTCACCCATGATGGTGTGTCTGTCGTTTTTAAGGCTCCTTATGAATGGCATGTAATCTTCGTTTGTATCAAATTCCTTTATTACAGACAGATCCGAGAATGCTTCATTCATGATCACGATGATGTTCGGCTTGACAGCATCATCATCCTGTTCTATGCCTTCATAGTTCTTCTCGATCTTTCTGACATTGGCAAGTGAATAGCCCTCCGGCTTTTCAACAACGGATCTGTTTATATATACCGCGATCTGCATGAGCTCACCTGCGGAATTCACGGTCTTTACACTGTTCCAGTATGATATGGTGACACCTGCTTCGGTAAGGGCGGATGTATTGAACATGATAAACAATGCGGCTGCCACCACAGCTCCTCCGATGGTCTTTCCAAGGATCTGTACTTTCAGCCTGTCATCACTGTAATCCACTTTGCTTATGATGATAAGATTCAGCATCATCGCAAGTGCTCCCAGTATCGTATTGTATGACATGTCATACTTCATATTTCCAAGCACGCTCATTGCAGTACCTGTAGCATATATATCATTCGGAAGGAACGGTGTTCCCCTGAACAGATAAACCAGATGATTCGTAACTGCAAGGGCAAATACCACAGTGCTTCCAAGATAAAGTGATGCTCTGATCCTGTTGGTTATAACGAAGAAAAAGAGATAGATCACAAGGATTATTGCTATGTTTATGAAAACTGCCTGTATCTCTGCCTTTATGATATCAGCAAACGCCAGGACCTCCATTGTGTAGTACGAAAGGACTGCTGAAAGCAGCACATGTACCAACGACAGGACAAGACGGTTCTTCTTTCTCACTTTGATCCTGAACACTGAGAATACCAGTGCCAAGCCGGTGAAAACTATTCCGCACATGTAATTGATCTGGTCATAATCTCCCCTTTTGGCAAAAAAGAGATCTCTTTTAATAACAAGTAAACAGGCTCCGCATATTACTGCCAGAAGCCTTATAAAGAACCATATATCAAGTTTTTCAAAAAACAGTCCCCTTTTCCTTTTCTTTATGGTCTCAAGAGGTTCTATAGTTTCGATATCATTCATTTTCTTCTCACCCTCCTGCCGATCGATCCCCTGTTTGCCGTACTCTCATATGAAGGATCATCTTCTCTGGCAGTTCTGGGAACATATCTTTCCCTTTCTCTCTTTACATTCCTCCTGAGGTCTTTACTGTAATCATCCTTGCCATGAACTTTTGCATACCTGTTTTTCCTCAGCAGGATAAAATATATGAGCAGGATAGTCAGAACTATCAGTATGACCACAAGCACAGGCCAGAACATCCTTTTGAAGACATCTTCCTTTATGACACCGTTGGTGTCATCTGTAATTATCACGCTCTGTTCCTGTTTCTGTCTGTACTCCTCATCGGTTATCATGGATTCTGCAGCCAGCAGCTTTCCATACATCATTACATGACCGTCATTCTTTATGATTATCGTTCCGACTTCCGTACCATCATTCAGAGGTGCTGTCAGCACGCTCTCATTCCTGTTTATCTCATGAGTCAGCAAACTTCGATCCAGCTCACCCTTGATCATCAGATAGTAGCTGCCGTCCATCGTTACAGGAAGGCATTTCAGTTTCTGCTGAACTCCGTCAACCACAGGAGCCCCTTCCACATCAAGAAGTATGTCCTCTCCTATGAGATCAGTAAGAAGTACCTTCTGGTACTGTGAGAATCCGAAATCAAAAAGCATTGCTGCATCGGTCCATCTCTCAAGCTCACCGCTGGACTTGTCTCCAAGTATTACGGCTATAAGTGACAGATCTTCCTTTTCTGCACTGGCGATCAGACATCCCTTTGCCTTTGCCGTTGAACCTGTCTTCATCCCGTTTGCATAAGTATATAGAAATTCCGGTCCTGAATACGGGCTGCCGTCCGGCATCTTCTCAGGAGTATGGATAAGCATATTGGTATTCTCCATGACAAAGGAAACAGTCTTGTCTTCAGTATATCTTGTAACGGTCGTAGTGGAGATTATCCTTCTGAGAAGAGGGTCCTTGTATACTTCACGTGCAACATATGACATGTCTCTTGCAGTGACGTAATGATCCTGATCATCAAGGCCTGAGGCTGTGACAAAGTGGGAATTCAGCATTCCAAGAGCTTTTGCCTTCTCGTTCATGAGAACAGCGAAATCCTCAACATTTCCGCTGATCTCTATGGCAATGGTCACAGCTGCATCATTACCGGAACTTAAAAGAAGCCCATACAGAAGTGTCTCAACAGTTACAGTCTGGCCTGGCTTGAGACCCATGACAGATCCTCCGGTCTGTGCTTCAGCCGGGACCGTCACGACCTTTTCAAGCGGCAGATGTTCCACTGCCAGAAGTGCAGTAATGAGCTTTGTCGTACTTGCAGGAGCTCTTCTTACGTCAGGATCCTTCTCATACAAGATGTCCCCCGATTCGGTCTCGACAAGTATTATGGAAGCTGCGGTAAAACTGCTGTCATCGATCCCTTCAGCAAAAACATAATAGATCGATGAAAACAATATCATCCCAACAAGTAAAAATATAAGTATCCTGATAATGATCTTCCTGTTCATGTATTACCGCTCATTCCCGAAAAACTCTATGAAATTATAGCACAGGAAAACAGTTATTTCTGAAAGCCAGAAATAAATTTACAAACTATCTTAAAAAATGAAAGACCAGAAAAACGACTACACCAAGTATAAGCAGTATGGGTCCGAAGACCATGAAAGCAGAGATTATGATGGCAGGGATATCTCCCTTTTCAAATGTCCCGTCTTCATAAACAGGTTTTCTTGCATCGTCCTTGCTTCCCTGCTCCTGAGAGATACCCTGGGATTCAAGATATCTTCTGTTCTTCTCACGCATCGTATCAAATGCTCTGTCTGTCCGTTTCTTGAAAAGTGCCATATTATTATCAAAGGGACGATCCAGGACCGTCCCTTCATTCCTTTACATATTTTTCTCAAGTATGTGATGACATGCTATGAAATGGTTTGGTCTTACTTCCTGCCATTCAGGTGTGACCATCTTGCATTTTTCTGTAGCATACTTGCATCTTGTATGGAACTTGCATCCCTTTGGAGGATTCACAGGACTTGGGATATCCCCTTCAAGTATCTGAAGTTCCTTTGTCTGACCTGCATCAGTCGTAGGAATAGCTCCAAGAAGAGCCTCAGTATATGGATGCAGCGGGTGATCGAAAAGCTCCTGTGATTCAGCAAGCTCCACCATATTGCCAAGATACATGACGCCGATCCTGTCGGAAATGTATTTTACGACTGACAGGTCATGTGTGATGAACAGATATGTAAGATTCTGTGATTCCTTAAGGTCACTGAGCAGGTTTATGATCTGTGACTGTATTGAAACGTCAAGAGCTGATACTGCCTCGTCGCATACAACGAAGGTTGGGTTCATTGCAAGGCTCCTTGCAATACCTATCCTCTGTCTCTGTCCTCCTGAGAACTGATGCGGATACCTGTGTATGAAATATGGTGCAAGTCCGCAATTGTCCATGACCTTAAGTATCTCTTCCTGCATCCTTGGGCTGTTCTTCTTGAACATGTTGTGGGAGAACATTCCCTCTCCGATGATCTGTCCTACAGACATCCTTGGATTCAGTGATGAATAAGGATCCTGGAAGATGAGCTGAAGATCCTTACGGAGCTTTCTCATCTCTTCGGTAGTAAGCCTCGCAAGGTCAATACCATCATCCAGAAGAGCTTCATATCTTTCAAAGTCCTTATTGCTCCTGTATGTGTTCTTCATCTCCTCGAGTTTAGCATGCTCTTCGTTAAGCTCTGAGAGATCTCCTTCCTTGTTTCTGTTCAGTCCGTCAAGCTGCTTTTTCACTGCTTCTATCTTTGAACTGTACTTTGATTCATCGTCTCTTGCCTTGTACTCAAGATCAGCCAATTTTACTTCTATGTCCTGTATCTTTTCTTCAGTCTTCTTCAGCTTCCTTGAAGAACCGATAATCTTGTAATACTGTTCCTGAACAGGTCTGAGATCATCTGCCACTATGAATCCGCCTGCAACTGAAGCTATGTCTATGAGAGCATCATTTGCCTCTTTCTCATATTTTCTGAGTTCGTCGGTCTTAGCAAGCTTTTCCTCTTCAGACAGTTTGTCATAGTTTTCCTTGTACGCCTTCAGTTTTTCCTGAAGTGTTTCCATCCTTTTCTTGAGCTTAGGAAGGTTCTTTACCGTTTTCTCATAATATTTTGGTGCGACCTCATCGATGGATCTTCCATAATACACAGTCCTTCCGTCCGTCTGCTTATATACCTGAAGGATGGTCCTTCCAAGGGTGGACTTACCACATCCTGATTCGCCTACGAGTCCAAATGTCTCTCCCTCATATATATTTATCGTAATACCGTCATTGGCCTTGACATACTGTCCTTTTCCAAGAGGGAACCACTGTTTCAGATCAGTAATCTTTAAAAGTATCTTTTTATTTTCTGATTGCATTTTGTCTTTCCTCCTTGTTCGGATAGTAGCAGCGTATCTCCTGGGTATCGGAGATCTTTGTCATCTCAGGCTCTGCTTCCCTGCACTTGTCGGTAGCATATTTGCATCTAGGAGCAAATTTGCATCCCTTAGGAAGATCCAGCGGATGAGGAACAGCTCCTGGTATTGCCTCGAGTCTCTCGTTTGCAGGAGTATCAAGTCTAGGTATGGATACCATGAGTCCTTCAGTATATGGATGAGAGAACTTTGTCTCGGGATCAAAGAGGTCCCTTGCGGATACCTGCTCAACTACCTGACCACAGTACATGACAGCAACATAGTCTGCCATCTGGTTGATTACGCCAAGGTCATGGGTGATGAATATGATGCTGGTTCCCTTCTCCTTCTTAAGGTCATTCATAAGACGGAGTATCTGTGCCTGAATAGTAACGTCAAGCGCTGTTGTAGGCTCATCTGCTATAAGGAGCTTAGGTTTGCATGCAAGTGCCATGGCGATCATGACACGCTGTCTCATTCCTCCTGAAAGCTGATGTGGATACTGTTTGACAACGATCTCCGGGTTAGGTATCTTAACGTCCCTGAGCATTTCCACTGAATGCTCTGCAGCTTCTTTCTTAGACATGTTCTGGTGCACTCTGAAACACTCTGAAAGCTGCTTTTCAACTGTGAAAACAGGATTCAGGCTCGTCATAGGCTCCTGGAAGATAACTGATATCTCATTGCCACGGATCTGATACATGTCATTGTTTGATACTTTTGTAAGGTCCCTTCCATCGAACATGATCTCACCGCTGTCTATATAACCATTTCCATCAAGAAGTCTCAGGATGCTCATTGCAGAAACGCTCTTGCCTGAACCTGACTCTCCTACTATTCCAAGAGTCTCTCCTTCCTTGACGGAATAACTAACATCATTAACTGCTTTAACTATGCCACGCTTAGTTGTGAAGTAAGTATGGAGATGTTTAATACTTAATAAAGTTTCAGCCATTACAATTCCTCCTTATCTTCCACTAGACTTTGGATCCAGTGCGTCTCTGAGACCATCACCTATAAGGTTGATGCAGATACAGGTGATACCGAATATCGCACCTACGAATACCCAGTTCCACCAGTAGCTCTGGATTATGATACTGTTGTTTGCACCGGTAAGCATGTTGCCCCATGTAGGTGTTGGAAGCGGAACTCCGAATCCAAGATATGAAAGTGTGGATTCTGTAAGCATTGCTGTTCCGAATGCAAGTGTTATAGACACAAGACACACAGACATTACGTTAGGTATGATGTGCTTGAATATGATCCTTGATTCCTTTACTCCAACGGTCTTGGCTGCGGTAACATATTCCATCTCTCTCTGTGCAAGCATCTGAGCTCTTACGAGTCCTGCAAGTCCAGGCCAGGACAGTATGCCGAGAATGACCATGATGATGTACATTCTCTGTTCAATTGATACCTTGGTACCCATGACAGCAGAAAGTATCATGGCAAATGGTATGAACGGCATGCTTGAAATGATCTCTGATACTCTCATTATGAGCATGTCCACCCATCCGCCGAAATATCCTGCGATACCGCCAAGGATGACACCTATTATCGTCTCTATGACTACTGAGAGAGCTCCGATTGTCATGGTCATCTTGCCGCCGTTTACAAGACGGGCAAATATATCACGTCCAAGTGAATCTGTTCCCATGAGGAATCCCTTGAGTCCCCATGTCTCTATCTTTCCGTCTTTTGTAAGTGCATAATTCTGGAAAGCTCCTACATATATATCCTGTACTTCTCCAGGTTCTATACTTGAAGGAAGTTCGCACTGCTTATATCTGTCACTTCCCCAGGATACTATCTTTCCATTCTCAAGAAGAGCAACATAGTGATATCTTCCGCCTTCTACCTTGACTACAGGACTGTCGAATTCGGGTATCTGGTTCTCTCCCTTTGAAACGGCTCCCCAGACAACTACTGAACCGTCTTCCTTTATCGCACATACGGTATTTGTGGAAGCTGATATGGCCTTGACTCCGGACTGAGCTCCTTCTGGGATATTTGATACAGCGCTCTGAGCTGACTTTGTAGGCTTGACGACTGAACCATCTTTCAGAAGCACTACAAAACCTGAATTTGTAAGCGCTACATCCTGGATCTTGCCTCTGTACTCGCCGCTTATCCAGAGTTCGACGAAGTTCTCATTTCCCCAGAGGAATGCTTCACCATCATCTGAAATGGCTACACTGAACTGATCTGACGCACCGATCTTTATGATATTGATGGTGTGAGTCTTGTTGTTCATTGTCAACTCGCTTGGGAGTCTGCACTGTCCAAGTCTGTCATTTCCCCAGCAGTAAATTGAACCGTCTTCTGCAAGGGCAACACAATGGTCTGTACCTGCAGATACCTTGACTATCTTTGCCTTCTGTATCTCTTCAGGGATGTCTGCGATATTAACGACTTTTGATACTTTTGTTGCGCCCCATGTGTAGAGCTTGCCATTCTTGTCACAGCCTATTGCATAGTTGTTTCCGACAGAGATATCCTGGACACCGTTTTTAACCAGTTCTTCAGGATAGTCAGTCATGAAATATCCAGGTGCCAGATTGATGAGTGTAGGATCCTGCTCTCCAAGGTCCAGTGTTACATAATTAGGTGCTATGAACACGAACAGCATTATGACTATAACTATCACAAGTGATATGACAGCCAGTGGCTTTGAGAAGAAGTTCTTGATGACCATCCTGAATGGGCTCTCAAGCTGTTCTTCCTTATATATGTCTTCCATCTCCTTGTTAGGGAAGAATGCTCTTTTTAGCCAGCGGAAAAGGAAGAAGCCTTTTTTCTTTGAATTGTTATTCTCTGACATATACTTCCCTCCCTTATTTATCGATCCTTACACGAGGATCCACGATGCTGTATGTAAGGTCAGTCAGGAGCACGCCCACAAGGCCTATTAAACAGTAGAACATCTGCATTGCAAGTACCAGCTCATAGTCTGTATTGTTAAGTCCTGCCCAGTAGAGCCTGCCTGTTCCATTGAGAGCAAATGTATTCTCAATGACCAGCGAGCCTCCGGCAAATACTCCTATGATCCATCCCATTATGGAAGTTGAAACAGGAAGAAGAGCGTTTCTCCATGCATGGCTGTAGATAACGACTTTTTCCTTGAGGCCCTTGGCTCTGGCTGTACGTACATAATCCTGCGACAGAGTATCTATCATTGCAGCTCTGACTGTTCTTGTCATGCCTGCAAGTCCTGTAAACACAAGAACAAGGAGAGGCAGACACATATAATACATACGGTCAAGGAACTCTCTTATACCGGTAAAGTTTGAACCAGGTGTCTTTGCTCCTCCGGTCGGGAATATCCTCAGAACTACTGAGAATATGAATATGAATAAAATGCCTATCAGATATGTAGGAAGGCTGTAACCCACCACGGTAAATGCCTGTATAGCGCTGTCCTGAGGTTTACGGGCATGCACTGCACAGTAGATACCAAGAGGTATCGTTATAGCTAATGTAAGGATAGTGGAAAGAAGGTTAAGTATAATGGTGTTTGCCATAGGGACTTTAACTATATCGATAACATTTCGCTTATAGCTTACGGAATAACCGAAATCGCCCTGCAGCAGACCGCTGTATTTACCATCCATGTCCTTAGCGAGACCCATCCACCTTGCATATCTTACAACAAGGGGATCATCAAGTCCCATCTTTTTCCTTAATTCCTGATACTGTCTGTTGAATTCATCAGGTTTGAGTGTCTTTCTTAATGGCTCCATCTGTATCAGCGCTGGGTCGCTAGGTATCAGATTGTAAACTGCGAACATCATAAAGGAAACTATAAAGAATACCAGTATGAGGTACACGATTCTCTTTAAAATATACTTTGCCAAAAGATAAGCCTCCCTTCATTAAATAGATAAAAAATTATGCAAATAGATAAACTAAATAATAGCATTATAGCTCTCTAAAATCAATAAAAATACAAGTTTTGAAATAAAATAATTCATAATTTAAAAAGAGGCCTCCCGTTTGGGAGGTCTCCGCATTTTATCAGTTCAAAGAATCTGATTATCCAACATACTTAGCATAGAGGATTGCATTGCTGTAACCCCAGAATGGGCCTTCCTGATAATTCTCTATTGTGTTTGGATATACAGTTACATATACGTTAGCATAGAGTGGTAACTGTGGTAACATCTCGTTGAAACGGATGATGAACTTCTGCCACAGATCAAGATATGTAGCATAGTCACCAGGCTCAACACCGTAAACCATCTTCATTGAATACTCATCCAGTTCCTTATCGTTGATGTGAGCTGTATTGTATCCTTCAGCCTGCCAATCAGGATCTGTTGTGTATTCATAAGACTGGTCATAGTTACCAGAGTTGAATCCAGTACCCATATTGAACATGTTGTATGTAGGAACTGAATAATCTCCGCCTAAGCCATAAACGTCCTGACGATAATAGTAGTTAAGAAGTTCTGGGAAGGACATTACGTTCTGCTTGATCTCGATACCAGCGTTCTTTGTATCAGCGCCGTTTGCAAGCATTGTAGCGAGAAGGTCAGAAACTGTGTTTCCTTCTGAAGATGACCAGTTAACCATAGCTGGCATCAGGAGCTTGTCTCCTGCCTTCTTGCAGAAGTCTTCATAGTGTAATGCTTCTTCAGCTGTAACTTCCTTATATCTAACTTCTCCTGAACCGTCTACATATTCTGAACCATCAGCATTGAGAGTAAATCCAGCCTGCTTTAAGAGTTCAACTGCCTTTTCAGGATTGAATTCATATGTGTTCAGTTTCTCAGCAAACAGATCACGGCTGTCCTTGTACATTGTGAATGCAGGACAATATGGTCCATGAACAACACCGCCCCATCCTTCGCAGAATGTCTTTGCAAAGTCATTTCTGTTGAGGAGGTAAGCAATAGCCTGACGGAACTCTACATACTGTGTAGGTCCAAGGTCGCAGGCAAATATCAGCTGACCATAACCAGCTCTGTCATACTGGCAGTAGTTTCCATCGAACTTTCCGCTGTCGATAAGGTCGAGAGCAGCATTGACCTTTGAGCCATCAGCGATTCCTGAATAGAGCTCAACACCACCTGTTGCCAGGTTGTCCATGATTGTAGCTTCCTCTGTCTTAACGATAACGAGCTTCTTGATCTGTGGCTTCTGTCCTTCGAAGTTTCCGCAATAGTTAGGGTTAACTTCAAGTGTGATCTCATTAGCGCTCTTGTCAAAGCTTACTAAGTTGTAAGGACCAGCTGTTACACGGTCGCTTGTAGCATACTGTGCTGCTGCAACCTGGTCACCAACGTTTTCCTTTGTAAGTTCCTTGCCGTCAGCGTTTACGAGATAAGCGCCCTGTCCATCATCCTTTACAGACCAGCCCTTGCCGAACCAGTAATCCAGGTTGACTGCTCTTGCAATACCATTTGTGATGTCATAGTAGTAAGGCAGATATTCTGTTCCTGAATAACCAACAGCAAGTGTTGTGATAGAGAACTCATATTCTCCTAAAAGACGATAACCTGCAAGATAGTTTACTTTTCCTGCTCTGTAATCTGGGCCACCTGGGGTAGCATCAGCAATAGCTGTTGTTCCCATGTCAGCTCCGGCCTTGCTCAGTGTGAACAGTGGCCATGCCAGGAAGTTCTCAGCCTTGATAGGATCGCCGTTATTGAATACGAGGCCCTGTCTGATCTTGAATGTGAAGGTTACGTTGTTATCAGCATCTTCTGTACGCTCATAGCTCTCAACAACTGAGTCGTTGATTACTGATTCGCCAGCCTGATTTGAAGTAACTGTTACACAGTCATCAGTAAGGGTGATAACGTCGTTATCTGTAGCATTGATTGATGCTGCAAATGCACCATATGCCCAGTCGCCGTTAGCTTCTGTATCAGTACCGATGATTACCTGTCCCTTTGGTTCTTCGACCACAGAGGATGAAGGTTCTTCAGACTTTGATGGCTCTGCAGACTTTGATGGTTCAACAGTGCTGCTAGCCGGTTCTTCCTTCTTTGTGCAGCTTACGAATAATACTGTGATCATCAGTACTACTAAAACCACACTAAGAACTCTTTTGAAGTTTTTCATTTTTTATATTCCTTTCTTAAAATAAAAAATACAATAAAATGAATTTTTCATTTTATT
>CACZNR010000164.1 GCA_902782475.1 uncultured Eubacteriales bacterium | reverse complement strand
TGCCATGAAGAGGACTTTGTCAGCCATAGGGTCCATGAGCTTTCCGAAATTGGATACAAGGTTATACTTCCTTGCTATCATTCCGTCGGCCATATCTGTAAGTGATGCAATGATGAAAATGATCCCTGCGTATATGTTCCAGTTCGGTATCTGCAGATAGTAGAACAGTATTATGAAAGGAACAAGTATCACTCTCAAGATAGTCAGCATGTTTGGTACATTCTTATTCATCAACAACCTCCCCCAAGAGCTCATAATCATCAGCCCTCAGTATCTTAACATCATAATAACCGGATATTTCAAGGGGACGGGATGACTTCACTGCTATGGAACCATCCACTTCCGGTGTTTCCCCAAAACTTCTGGCAAGATAGATATCCTCATCTTCGAGATAATCTTCCACCACGACATTGTAGATCTTTCCGATCCTGCGTCTGTTCCTTCTGTTGGAGATCCCCTGCTGAAGGAACATGACCTCATCTTTTCTTTCTTCCCTGATCTCTTCAGGGATCTGATCCTCCATGGAATAGGCTTTGGTCCCTTCTTCCCTGGAGAATGCGAAGCATCCGAGCCTGTCGAACTCCAGCTTCTCTATATCTTCCAGCATTTCCCGGAATTCCTCTTCAGTCTCCCCCGGAAATCCTGTAATGACCGTTGAACGGATTATGAAATCGGGATTCCTGTCCCTGATCTTCTTTATGGCAGCAAATATGCTGTCCCTGTCGTCCGCCCTGTTCATGCGCCTGAGCACCGAAGTGGACGTATGCTGTATCGGGATGTCCATATAATCAGCTATCCTTTCGCTGCCGTTTATGGTATCCAGAAGTTCATCTGTGACACCGTCTGGATAGCAGTACAAAAGCCTTATCATCCTTACGCCCTCGATGCTGTCAAGCTGCTTTAGAAGCTCTGTTATCATGGGTTTTCCATAAAGGTCCAGACCATACTTTGAAGTATCCTGTGCAACAAGGATGAGCTCCTTTACTCCTCTTTTCACAAGAGTCATGGCCTCAGTGACGATCTCTTCCATGTCCCTGGACCTGAGGTTTCCCCTTATGAACGGTATCGCACAGTAGGCACACCTTCTGTTGCAGCCTTCCGCTATTTTTATATATGCATAGTGAGGAGGAGTAGTAAGCACTCTTCCGCTGTAGTCGCCCTTTATGTCAGCCTCTCCATAGCTTTCGGTCTTCTTTCCCTCAAGAGCCTTCTCCACTGTTTCACAGATGGAGTTCTGGGCTGTTATTCCAAGGAAGGCATCCACTTCAGGAAGGAGCTTTGAAAGGTCCCCCTTGTATCTGCCGGAAAGGCATCCCGTGACCACCAGTGCCTTTAAAGAGCCCGTATTCTTGTACTGGGCCATCTCAAGGATGGTATTTATGGATTCCTCCTTTGCATCGTCTATGAAACCGCAGGTGTTCACTATTATGACATCTGCTTTGGAAGGATCCCCGGTAAGGGAATAGCCTGCTTCTGTAAGTCTTCCCAGCATGAGCTCAGTGTCGACCCTGTTCTTGGAGCATCCGAGAGAGACCGCTCCTATCTTTACATCATTCTTCGGCACTGTCATCTTCCCTTCCTATCATCCTGTAATAATCCTTCTTGGAGATGAGCACTTCCCTCGGTTTTGATCCGTCAGCTCCGGAGACTATGTCCTTCATCTCAAGTTCATCTATTATCCTTGCAGCCCTTGCATAGCCTATCTTCAGTCTTCTCTGAAGCATGGATGTGGATATGCCGTTATATTCCAGTGCAAGCTCAACTGCATCCGCAGTGAGCTCGTCCTCAAAGCCGGCCACATTCTTTTCAGAGGTCGCTTCGGTAACGCTTCCTGCTGCATCAACGCCCTTCTCAAGCTGCTGTTCCAGTTCTTCGTCCCTCTCCTGGTCTATGCCCTGCTTCTTCAGGAACTCTATGACCCTGTCATTTTCCGCATCGGAGATGAAGCATCCCTGAAGTCTTACAGGGTTACTCTGTCCGAGAGGCATGAACAGCATGTCTCCGTTTCCAAGCAGGTCCTCAGCACCGTTCCTGTCCAGGATTATCCTGGAATCAAGGCCTGAAGCAACTGAAAGTGCTATCCTGGAGCTGATGTTGGTCTTTATCATTCCTGTGATGACGTCAGCCCTTGGTGTCTGTGTCGCCACTACAAGGTGTATGCCTGCCGCACGGCCAAGCTGTGCTATCCTGCAAATGGCATCCTCCACCTCATGCTTTGAAGCCATCATGAGGTCTGCCAGCTCGTCTATTATGACAACGATCTTAGGAAGTATCTTCCTTCCGTTTGCCTTCATGAGCTCATTGTAGCTGTCCAGATGCTTTACATTGGTATCAGCAAAATCCTTGTAGCGTTTGAGCATCTCATTTACTACCCAGTTGAGCATGGATGTGGCCTTCTTCGGATCCGTGACTACCTGTGTCTTCATGTGAGGTATGCCGTTGAATCTCTTCATCTCCACGACCTTAGGGTCCACCATGAGGAAGTTGACTTCCTCAGGAGATGACCTGTAGAGTATGCTCATGATTATGGAGTTTATGCATACGCTCTTGCCGCTTCCGGTGGTACCTGCCACCAGAAGGTGAGGCATCTTTGCCAGGTCTCCGTATACATTTTTTCCGTTTATGTCTTTTCCAAGTGCAAAGAATATGGATGACTTGGCATTCCTGAACTCATCCGTATCGATAAGCTCCCTTATCTTTACCATCCTTCTCTCACTGTTCGGTATCTCTATTCCTATTGCTGCCTTTCCTGGGATAGGTGCCTCTATCCTGACACTTGGAGCAGCAAGGCTCAGGGCTATGTCATTTGAAAGATTCAGTATCCTTGATACCTTTACGCCTGGAGCAGGTGTCATCTCGTATCTTGTTACGGTAGGTCCTGTGACGATGTTGTTCACAGTTACATCTATGCCGAAGTTCTTGAGGGTCTTCTCAAGGAGCTCCTTG
>CACZNR010000163.1 GCA_902782475.1 uncultured Eubacteriales bacterium | reverse complement strand
TCTGGTGGAGGTGTAGAGGTTCGAACTCTAGGCCTCTCGCACGTCAAGCGAACGCTCTGACCAGCTGAGCTACACCTCCATCAACTGAAGTTGATTATACTTTACAAACGATCCTTTTTCAAGATAGGTCTATCATATCCTGTCTCAGGCGATCGTAAGCATCATTTTTTCTTAACTATCTTTCCTGTCTCATCACGGAAGTATTTTGCTGCGAAATCCTGATTTTTTCTTACTATATCATCATATGCCTCAGGATGCTGACGAAGAAAGATAAGAGCATATTTAGCCTTGGAGTAGATATTCTTTACACCATCCTTCTGGGCTATCTTTTTGGAAAGCTTTACAGAACCGAAGATATATGAGACCACTGCTCCTGCAGCAAGTATCACAGCAAATACACATTCAAGATATTTCTTATCATTGATCCCCTGCACGAAAAGCATTACTCCGCATACCGCAAGAAGAAATGCAAGCAGGCTGAAAAGTACGGATATGAATGTTGCTCTAGGTGCATACGTATAGTTCTTATAAAAGATCATGTTGATCCTCCCATAATATATTTCTTACATATGTCATTCTACGGCATAAGCCCAGGCAAATCAAGAGAACAGGCCGGGTATGAAAAAGCCCTTCCCTTAGAGGAAAGAGCTTATAATTAAAAATGTGTTCCGGGAACATTATCCGTGAGCAGTATATCAGTATACCTTTATACCGTTCTTTTTCCTGTCTTCAGCAACGTTCATCCACTTCTCATATTCTTCGTCAGTTGCAAGAACATAATGTGTATCTGAAAGGATATGTTTCCTGCCCTTTGTGTAATCCACACCTTCCTTGTCCTTGTCATAGACTACAGGTACCCTCTGCTTCTCCAGTACAGGATTTGCATGAGGTATGGCTGAGAGAAGTGATACTGTGTAAGGATGTATAGGATTAGTAAATATCTCGTCAGTAGTTCCTGTCTCAACAAGATGTCCAAGGTGCATGACACCTATCCTGTCTGAAATATACTTGACCATTGAAAGGTCATGGGCTATGAAAAGATATGTAGTTCCAAGCTCATCCTGAATGTCTCTCATGAGGTTTACCACCTGTGCCTGTATGGACACGTCAAGAGCTGATATGGCCTCGTCTGCTATGACAAGCTTAGGATTCGTTATGAGAGCTCTTGCGATGCCTATCCTCTGTCTCTGTCCGCCTGAGAACTGAGCAGGATATCTTGTGGCATGTTCCCTTGAGAGTCCTACTCTTTCAAGCATAGCGATGACCTTGTCATTGAGTTCAGCCTTATCCTTATACAGATGGTTTATGAGAAGTCCCTGTGCAACTATCTGGGACACCTTTTTTCTCGGGTTCAGGCTTGCCATAGGATCCTGGAATATCATCTGCATGTTCTGTCTTAGGAACTGTTCATCAGCCTTTGACATTTTGCCTGAGATATCCCTTCCGTCAAATACCATCTTTCCGGAGGTGGGCTTGTAAAGCCTTATTATGCTCCTTCCGGTGGTGGATTTTCCTGATCCTGATTCACCTACGAGACCATAGGTCTCTCCCTGCCAGATGTCGAGGCTTATGCCGTCCACAGCCTTTGTTGTGAACTTCCTGTTTATCCTGAAGTGCTGCTTCAGGTCTTCGATATGAAGCAGTGGCTGTTCATTGTAGTTTATCTGTTTCATATGCTTTATGCCTCCTTCATATCCATCGGAGCAAGACCGACTTCTTCTCTCATCTTCTGAAGCTTCTCCATGAGCTGTACAGGCATCTCCACCTGAGGTGCCCTTGGGTCACACAGCCATGAAGCCACCCTGTGATGTCCTCCGACGTTGAACATAGGAGGCTCGGCCTTGAAATCTATTGCCAGTGCATATGGATTTCTTGGTGCAAATGCATCACCTACTATGTCTTCCAGAAGATCAGGCGGTGTGCCCGGTATCGCAAGAAGTCTTGTGGAATCAGTGTCCGTGTCAGGCATTGAAGCCAGAAGTCCCCAGGTGTACGGGTGACGCGGATCATAATAGATCTCGTCTACGCTTCCCTTTTCAATGATCCTGCCTGCATACATGATGTCCACGTAATCGGCTACCTTTGCCACGACGCCAAGGTCATGGGTTATGTATATTACTGAAAGATTCTTTTCCTTCTGTATGTCCTTTATGAGCTCAAGTATCCTTGCTTGTATGGTAACGTCAAGAGCTGTGGTAGGCTCGTCGCAGATGAGGATGTCAGGGTCACATGCAAGTGCTATTGCTATTACGACCCTCTGTCTCATGCCTCCTGAAAGCTGGTGAGGATACTGCCTGAATCTCTTTTCAGGGTCCTCGATGCCGACCTTTTCAAGGAGCTCTATGGCCCTTTTCTCTGCTTCCTGCTTGGAAAGCCCAAGATGCAGTATCATTCCTTCGGTTATCTGTTTTCCTATAGTCATGGTAGGATCAAGAGAGGTCATGGGATCCTGGAACACCATTGCTATGTGCTTTCCGTTGAATCTGTTCCTTATCTCCTTTTCAGAGAGCTTGGTCATGTCCACGGTCTCTTTCTCCCCATTGCCATTTATGAATGTATAGTTTATGGTACCGCTGTCTATCTTTCCGTTGGATGCCATGATGCCCATTACAGCCTTTACGGTAACGGACTTTCCTGAACCGGATTCTCCTACTATTGCTATGGTCTCACCCCTGTAAAGGTCCATCCTGGCTCCACGTATGGCCTTGACGGTTCCTGCTGCAGTCTCAAAGGAGATATTGAGATCCCTTATGGAAAGGACTCTTTCGTCCTTGCTTCTTTTAAGTTTTTCTTCCATATACAGCCTCCTCAGTGTTTCTGGTTAGGGTCGAATGCGTCCCTTAATCCGTCGGCGAACAGGTTGAAGCACAGCATCAGCAGTGCCAGCACGAAGATGGAGCTCATTATCATGTACGGATGCACTGTAAGTGACTTGTATCCGTCTGATATGAGTGTTCCAAGGGAAGCTGCAGGAGCAGGTATTCCAAGGCCTACGAATGACAGATATGCTTCAGTGAATATCGCACTCGGTATTGAGAACATTGCCATTGTGATGAGCTGTCCGAATATGTTCGGAAGTATGTCCTTGAATATGACGGAGAAATGGCTTGCCCCGGCAGAACGTGATGCCAGAACGAATTCAGATTCCTTTAATTTAAGGACCTCAGCCCTTGCTATCCTGGACATTCCTATCCATCCTGTGATGATGAGGGCAAATACTATTGAGATCATACCCTTTGGAAGCACCATCTGAAGTATTGTAGCCATGACAAGTGTCGGTATGCCGTTCAAGACTTCAACGAAACGCTGCATCACCATGTCTACCTTACCTCCGAAATATCCTGAGATAAGACCGTAGGACATTCCTATTACGATGTCTATGAGCACTGCAACAAGAGCTATTAAAAGTGATATCCTGGTACCTTCGCAGACACGCGTGAAC
>CACZNR010000162.1 GCA_902782475.1 uncultured Eubacteriales bacterium | reverse complement strand
TGCACGGCATAATCGTATTTTCGAAATGAAAGCCGCCTTTCATCCCACCACTAAAGTAGTGGGCTTTCCCGGCGCGTAATACTGTAAGCTGCGGAACATACGATTCCGGTGCTACCATAATAGAGCCTTCATACTTTGCGGAAGGCTGGAAGAAGCATCTTGGTGCTAATATCAAAAAAGCCGTCAGCATCCCTGTTATTGCTGTTGCAAACATCAAGCATCCGGCAGTGGCTGAGCAGCTTCTGGAAGAAGGAGATTTTGATTTCGTAGGACTTGCAAGAGGACATCTTGCTGATCCTGATTTTGTAGCCAAGGCAAAGGCAGGAAGAGACGATCTTATAAGAAAATGCATCGGATGCATGGAATGCTTCCGTATCCTTAATGATGGTCTGCCTCTCGGATGCACACTTAACCCTGTGCTTGGCAGAGAATTTGAATGGGGCGATGAGAAGCTTGTAAAGAACGGTGCCGGAAGGACCATAGCTGTAATAGGCAGAGGTCCTGCAGGAATGGAAGCTGCTCTCACACTTGCAAAGAGATGCTTTAAAGTAGTTCTTTTCGAATGTGCTGACAAGCTTGGCGGAACTGCAAATCTTGCTGCCATCCCGCCAAACAAGCAGATGATCAATGAGTTCGTTGATACTATGACAGCTCAGCTTAAGGAAGCAGGAGTCGAAGTAAGGCTCAATACCCCTGCAACAGTCGATCTTATAAAACAGACCGGAGCAGAGGCTGTATTCATGGCAGCAGGCGGAAAAGCAGTTAGACCAAACATTCCTGGAATAGAAAAGGCAGTAACAGCCGAAGATCTTCTTGCAGGAAGAGCAGAGATATGCGGAGAGACAGTAGCTGTTATAGGCGGTGGAGTAACGGGACTTGAGACAGCTGAATGGCTTGCTCCTTCCCATAAGGTAACTGTAGTTGAAATGCTGGACAAGGTGGGGGGAAATCTCTATCCTAGCGTTGTTCTGCATCTTGCAACAGAGATAATGAAGGCCGGTGGCCAGATCTGCAAGGGGCATGCTCTCGTATCAGTAAATGATGGATCAGTTACTGTTAAGGACATGAAGTCTCAGGAAACAGCAGAGATACCTGCCGACAGCGTAGTACTTGCTATGGGTGTTCGCCCAGAGCGTCCTCTTGAAGCTGAACTCAAGGCTGAATTTGGAGACAGACTGATCCTGGTCGGTGATTCAGACAGAACAGGTCAGATCTATGATGCACTTCACAGTGCTCACGACAGAGCATTTGTATATTGTGCAAGATAAGAATATTGTTTCAAAAGAGGAGCTTCTCACTTTATATGAGAGGCTCCTTTTCATCTGAATAAATGATTTAACAGTCCTTTTCTTTCTCTACATAATACAATATATAATTGGTACTGGCAGAAATAAAGAATCTGCACATCAGCCAAGTGAAATTAATATCTGACACATAGCCCTTCCGTTATCATTGGTAACAATTTCCATAATATAATTCCCTATTTTATTGTACTTTTCATCAAAAGGATCATGTTTGCTCACCATCAAATACCGATACAAGGACCTGAAAATACCTTCTATGTCCGAATCGGTTTGTTTCTCCATTACGAACCAATCCAATTCAGGAACATCTATAGTTTCTACCTGTATTTCCTTATCACAGAAAGTCTCTACATCTGTACATATAAAGTATCTGAAGTGATCCGGAATACCACATGTCGGAATGACTAACCTGTAGTAAGGGACACCTTTTTTATATGAAGGATTTGTCCCTAGCACTTCTTCTTTCATCATTTGAATCTCTGGCACACTGCTGTTATATGAGATATTCTTTACTGCACATTTGAATTCCATGCTCTTTCTGTGAGTAATAAATGTTTTAGGCTTAAATCCGCCTTGATAACTTATACTCACAGATATTGGCATAAAGGAAACTATATTGTCCTTATTTGCCTTTGTAACAGAAGGGCTGAACCCATGGAAACTCTTATATGCTCTGCTGAAACCCTCCACAGTTTCGTATCCATATTTAAATGCAGTAGATGTTACATTTACATTTGGCTTTAGAAGCTCCAGTGCGGCCAGAAACAATCTACGGTTGACAATATACTCTCTGATAGTTAATCCCGTAATTGAAAAAAATATCTTTTCATAAGAACGATTGATGGAAGAAAAACTATCACTTATATCACTGCATTCAACATACAGAAGATTATTTTCCACATATTCAATTATTGAATTGACCAGTGCATCGTTTTGCATTAAAAGTCTCCAGAATATCTCTATATTTAATGATCATTTCTTGTCATCCAGCATGTTCATTTCATAACTGTATATAACAGTTTTTTCTTGAGAGTCCATGATATCCAATGTGTATGTACGAGAATAAGCTGATGCATCCCATCCATAGCTGTCTTCATTGAACACTAAAATATCACCTGTTTTCAAAGAAACATTCTGGATTTTGAATTTAACATAATGAGACGTGGTTAAATCAATATCGTAAGTAGCCTCTTCATCAGTGATCAGATCGCATTTTAAAGCTTTATAATACTTACCATTAGCTTCATTTAATTGCTTTGAGTCAAGGATAGAACCAACTGATGATCTTTCCGTTCCCGAAACGGTAAAAGAGATTTCTTTTATATCGATTCCGGATTCTTTATAAAACAGATACTTTTCAGGATCTGTCTTATTACATCCAGAGAGAAATACTATGACTAACGAAATAACAATTATTAACAGCCTTTGTTTTGTATCTCTGAACATCTTTATCTCTCCTGGTGAATATTTCCGTCTACTATGTTATATATGTAATCAGCATATCTCAATAGTTCCATATCATGAGTAACTACAAACAGTGATGCTCCAAACTCTTTACACATATCAATCAAAAGCCTTATAACTGTTTCAGAATTTTTTGCATCCAGATTTCCGGTAGGTTCATCCGCAAACACTATCTTAGGTTTTGCGACCAACGCCCTTGCAATGGCAACCCTTTGTTGTTCTCCACCCGAAAGTGTTTTAGGATATCTTTTCAATTTATCCTCAAGACCAAGTGGTTGTATTATCTTGTCCAACACCTCGTAATCCTTTGATCCTTCAAATCTTAAAGGTAGTATAATATTATCCCATACATTGAAGTCTTCTATCAGATTATATGACTGAAAAACAAATCCAAATTCGTTTCTTCTCAGGGATGGAATGTCATAATAATCATATAGGGAGTGCCCTTTATATATAACTTCTCCAGTGGTAGGCTTTTCCAGACTTGCAAGGACATTTAGCAAAGTGCTTTTACCTGACCCGCTTTTTCCATAGATAAAATTGTATCCTTTAGCAAACGTCATTGTCGTCTTCTTTAATGCTTCTACAGAAGCAGTTCCGCTGCCAAAGGTTTTGCCACATTCTTTTAGTCCGATCAAATACTCTTTATCCATTTAAGTTCTCCTTAGAACATCATTATAATCATATTTCTCATAAACTCATCCGATATGCTTTTAAGAGCTACCGTCTTCAAAGCCCAAGTAACGAAAAGGCATATATTGTTCTTTGTGTTATATCTGTAAAACTTATATGTACTATTCAGCAATGCTCTCATGATTGCTCCTCTTATACCTGAAATACTTAATAATGACTTCAATTACACAGACTATCGCAAACAGGATAAATACTATTACCATATTCTTCATAAGAATTGGAAAATGATCATCTCTAAAATATTTCTCTACTACTCCCGTCGAAAATGTATCTGCCTGATTATAAAAATAAATAAGTGGCTCTGATAATAACGATATAAATACACCAGCCATTACCAGATTTATAGCTGCCTCTATAAGGATCATAGATAATATCTGTCTATGTTTGATTCCTAACAGTAAGCAAGTCCCCATGAAGTTC
>CACZNR010000161.1 GCA_902782475.1 uncultured Eubacteriales bacterium | reverse complement strand
TGCACGGCATAATCGTATTTTCGAAATGAAAGCCGCCTTTCATCCCACCACTAAAGTAGTGGGCTTTCCCGGCGCGTAATACTGTAATTGGCCAGAAGGAATGATAACACACAAAAGTGTGTTATTTTAAATTGGCAAAATGTAAAATAAACTTGACAATATGAATGATAAAGTATATATTATAATCATCGAGAAGAAAGAGAGGCAGTAACCATGGATTTTGAGATCATGTTACCGGTGCTTATCGCCCTTATACTGGTAGTAGTGGTGATGCTGACTACAAGAAGATACAGAAAGAGTCACAGTGATTATGATGAGATGCAGATGATGAACCGTGATAAAGGTTATAAAGTTGGATTCTTTACGATACTCATAATGCTGGCAGTTGAGATCTTTGCTTCTGAGATCATTGGACTTAAACTGATGGATGTAGCCATGATGCTGTTCATCCCTCTTATGACAGGGGTAACGATCTATGCATGCTACAGTATTGTAAAGGGAGCATTCTTTGCCATCAATGACAAAGGTATATCCTACACGGTCATGATAGGAGTCGTAGCTCTGTGCAACATAGCTACAGGTGTGATCAGGTTAGCTAATGGTTCAGTGTTCGAAAATGGTATCATCACTTTTGATGGAGCAGAGGCACTGGTAATGGGAATAGGATTTCTCATAATAGCTATCACATCCCTGATAATGATGATGAAGAACAGAAAAGAGGCAGAGTCATGAAGAACCTGAGACTGAAATCTGCCCGTGCAGCCAAGGACATGTCCCAGGAACAGCTTGCCGGATTATGCAATGTTTCCAGACAGACGATAAATGCCATAGAAAAAGGAGATTATAATCCTTCCATAAAACTCTGCATAGCTATCTGTAAAGCGCTCGGCCGGACGCTTGATGAGCTGTTCTGGGAGTAATAGACAATAAGGCTTCGGCACATACGCAGTGCTGAAGCTTTTTTATTTGGGACACATTGAAGCTGATGATATGGTATAATGAAGTTCCGAACACAAAAAGTGTTCATAAATTATTATAATTCCGAAAGGACTTCATAAAATGCAGAAACGTGATGAAAATGTGCGTTTATGGAAGATACTTGCCCTGGTCCTTGCGATCATGGTCATCTTTGTCAGTGCAAGATATATCATTCATATGAGTTCAGAACATAAGGACGAAACGAGTCCTGATCCGAAGAAAGCTCTTTCTCTTTGGACAGATGACAGTACGCTGGTCAAGAAACTGGTCCCCTATATGGAAAGGATAACTGACAAGAATTCTAAGGGATACATACCGCCTGAAGACAGGATAGCAGTTTTTGATCTGGACGGAACACTGTTCGTGGAGACGGACAAGACGTATTTTGACTATACATTACTCATGCACAGAGTACTTGAAGATCCTGATTATAAGGATAAGGCAACGGATTTTGAAAAGGAAGTTGCAAACAAGATACTTCAGTCCATTGAGACTGGAACTTCAGCAAAGGGACTTGAGGTGGATCACGGAAAGGCAGTTGCATCAGCTTTTTCCGGAATGACTCTCAAGGAATTTGAGGAATATATCAAAAATTTCAGGGAAACGAAGCTTCCAAGCTATGAGGATCTCAAATGGAAGGATGCATTTTATAAGCCAATGCTTCAGGTGGTGGATTACCTCAAGGCAAATGGTTTTACAGTTTATATCGTGAGTGGCACTGACAGACTTATAGTAAGAGGTGCTGTAAAGGATGTGCTGGACATACCTGAAAGACAGATCATTGGTTCTGATGAGAGGATCATCGCAAGGAATCAGGGTGATGCCGATGGTCTTGACTATGTTTACAGCGACGATGATGATCTGATACTTGCAGGAGATTTCATAGTAAAGAATCTTAAAATGAATAAAGTCTCAGTAATAATCCAGGAGATAGGACAGCAACCGGTACTTTCCTTTGGAAACAGTTCAGGAGATGCCAGCATGGCTGAATATGTCACGAGCAACAACAAATATGAAAGCCTTGCGTTCATGCTCTGCTGTGATGACCTGGAGAGGGAAAATGGTAATGTCGAAAAGGCACAGAAGATGTACTCCATGTGTGAGGAGTTCGGATGGGAACCGATCTCAATGAAAAATGACTGGAGCACCATTTATGGCGATGGCGTAAAGAAAAAGAAATGATCAGATGTTTGCCCCGTTTAAGAACGGGGCAAAATCATATAAAGATAACATATACAGGTTACAGGCATGGAAGAAAATACAAACATAAAAAAGGCCGTAGAGGTCAGAGGTGCGAGAGTACATAATCTCAAAAATATAGACGTTGATGTACCTCTTAACAGGATAGTCGGGATAGCGGGAGTATCAGGTTCCGGAAAATCATCCCTTGCACTGGGAGTACTGTATGCTGAAGGGTCCAGAAGATATCTTGAATCCCTGTCGGCATATACCAGGAGGAGGATGACACAGGCTGCAAAGGCAGATGTTGACGATGTGCTTTATATACCTGCTTCTCTTGCCCTCCATCAGAGACCTGGAGTGCCGGGGATAAGATCGACTTTTGGTACAGGGACTGAATTGCTCAACAGCCTTAGGCTCATGTTTTCAAGACTTGCAAGTCACAGATGTCCCAACGGACATTACGTAGAGCCTTCTCTTTCTGTAGCAGCAGAACGAAAGCTTGTATGTCCTGTATGTGGTGAGTCATTCTATGGGCCTTCTGCAGAGGAACTGTCATTCAACAGCCAGGGTGCATGCGAAAGATGCGGGGGAACAGGATATGTCAGAACAGTAGACAGGGAAAGCCTCATACCCGATGAGGACCTCACCATCGACGAAGGAGCTGTTGCCCCATGGAACTCACTTATGTGGTCCCTTATGAAGGACGTCTGCAGAGCCATGGGAGTCAGGACAGATGTACCTTTCAGGGAACTTACTGACAGGGAAAAAGAGATCGTATATGATGGTCCGATGGAAAAGAAACATATATTTTACAGGCCTAAGAACAGTGAGAGCGTGACTGCGGGAGAAATGGATTTTACATATTACAGTGCAACGGCTACTGTACTTAATGCCCTTTCCAAGGTCAAGGATGAAAAAGGCATGGCAAGGGTGGAAAAATTCCTTAAGGAAGAGATCTGCCCAGAGTGTCATGGAACAAGGCTGTCTGAAAAAGCCCGCGCACCGAGGATAATGGGAAAGGGTCTCCATGAGGTCTGCAGCATGACTCTGGAAAAAGTTTCAAAGTGGGTGGATATGGTCCCTGATTCACTGCCGGAACCTATGAGACCCATGGCAGAAAGCATAGTAGCTTCGTTCAGGACAGTTGAGCGGAGACTGAGGGAACTTGGTCTTTCTTATCTTTCCCTTGACAGGAGTACTTCCACACTTTCGACCGGTGAGAGGCAGAGAATGCAGCTGGCAAGATCGGTGCGGAACAGAACCACCGGAGTCCTGTATGTATTGGACGAGCCGTCCATAGGCCTTCATCCGTCAAACATCGAGGGCCTTCAGGCGGTGATGGATGATCTGGTGTCTGATGGAAATTCAGTCGTTCTTGTGGATCATGACACACAGATACTTAAAGGCGCGGACTGGATCATAGAAATGGGACCCGGGGCAGGAAGTGAAGGTGGCAGGGTCATAGCCGAAGGGACTGTAGACGACCTCGAAAGCGATGAAAGATCCATAATAGGAAATTTTTTTTCACAAAAGGAAAAAGTATCTGTAAGAGCAAGGTGTCCGAAGGAGGAACTGTTCCTTGAAGGCAGGATACATATGGCTACAGACAGCATCCATACCGTAAAGCCTCTTGATATCTCCATACCAAAGGGAAAGCTTACGGTGGTGACCGGAGTTTCTGGTTCAGGGAAGACCACCATGATACTGGAGAGCCTTGTTCCAGGACTTCAGGCACTGACTGAAGGAAAGAAGATGCCATCCCATGTCAGAAATATCGAGGCTCAGGGGATACAGCACGTAAAGCTCATAGATGCAACGCCGATAGGGATCAATGTCCGCTCGACAGTAGCTACATATGCAAACATTCATGATGAACTGAGAAAGCTGTATGCAAGGACTCAGGATGCAAGGAACCATGACCTCAAGGCCGGGGATTTTTCGTACAACACAGGTAAGCTCCGCTGCCCTGTATGCGACGGTACAGGAGTAGTGAGCCTTGATGTTCAGTTCCTGCCTGATGTGGATATACCTTGTCCTGAATGCAGAGGTTCAAGGTATGCAAGACTAGCCTATGACATAGAGCTTGAAAACAAAAAGAAGGGCAGGATGTCTCTGCCTGAACTCATGTCCCTTGACATAAACAGTGCCATGGGATTCTGCAGGGACCTTAAGAATGTTTATCCAAAACTGGAAACACTGAGAGCTCTGGGCCTTGGATATCTGACACTTGGTGAAGAAACACCAAGCCTGTCAGGAGGAGAAGCTCAGAGACTTAAGCTTGCAAGTGAGATGGGAAGATTACAGACGGATTCCGTATTTGTGTTTGATGAGCCTACCATAGGACTTCACCCGCTGGATGTTGGCAATCTTCTAAAGGTGTTCCAGGTACTTCTCGACAACGGAGCAACAGTCATAGTCATAGAACATGACCTTGATGTCATAAAAAATGCTGATTACATAATAGACATGGGACCTGGTGGAGGAACTGCCGGTGGAAAGGTAGTTGCAGCCGGTACTGTGGAAGATGTAAAAAAAGCATCAGACAGTGTTACGGCAAGATATATCTAATGCTGACGGCGAATATGTCCTTTTTTCAACTGTTATTCAGGAATGGGTTCTGCCACGGATGAGCATGAGTTTTCTTGTTAAGGAATATATCCATGTTGTAAAATATTATATAAGGAAAGGAATGTCTTGCTGACATAGCTTGTAAAGTTGCTTTAAGGAGGATCCATAGACAATCTTATGAAAAAACGTCGGAATTATCTTCTTGTATGCATTTTGTTTGTCGTGTCTCTTTTTGCAAGCTCCTGTTCCGGTAAAGACAAGAGCCTGGATCCCGTTAGGATCAAGGATTATCAGATAGAACATGAGACTGAATTTGGTGGTGTATATATACAGATATCCATTGACGACTTCAACACCGTGGGTTTTGCCTATGGTGACAGCGTGGATGTTGAGTTCTCAAATGGATATTCACTTAAGGATATCCCCTACTTCAATGGCTACTATGTTGATCCGGGAGAAGCACTTCTTATCTCTTATCCAGGATATAAATATGTCAAAGTGTCCCTGAATTACGGAGAAGACGTCTGGAAACTCGGAAAACTCGATGACAGCATGACTGCTTCTGTAAAGCTTGTGGAGAGAGGGAAATATCTCGACATACAGAAGGCAAGAGATATCCATTACTATGATGACAGAGAGAATTATCCAAGTGATGAGGTGTTTGCCAATTTCAGGGAAGTGACCGCAGGAAATATCAGCAAGGGCACTTTCTACAGGTCTGCATCACCATGTGACAATCAGCACAACAGGGCACCTTACGTGGACAGGCTCATAGAAAAGGCTGAAGTAGGATGCATACTGGACCTTGCAGATGACGTCAAAAAGATAGAAAAATACATATCAAAGGATGATTTCGATTCCGGATACTTCCTGGAACTGTACAGTGATGGAAAGGTCATACCTCTGGCAATGAGCATGAATTTCTATTCTGATGATTTTACATCCAAACTGGCGGACGGATTGAGAAGGATGGCATCCCTGAAAGGTCCGTATCTTGTACATTGTACCGAGGGAAAGGACAGGACAGGATTCGTATGCATGATCCTTGAAGCACTCTGCGGTGCAACATACAGCGAGATCGTGGATGATTATATGATCACCTATGACAATTATTATGAGATCAATCCTGAAAAGGATAATGAGAAATACGAACTTATAAGGGATAAGAACCTTATTCCCATGATAAAGACCATGGTGGGAGACGATAAGGTGGATATTACAAAAGCTGATCTGTCGATAGAAGCATTCGAATATCTTCTCGATGCCGGCATGACAGAGCAGGAGATAGAAATGCTGATAGAGCACCTGTGCAAATGAGAAGGGTCGGCATGTATATCTGACCCGAGAGAGGACATAGAGGATAGATAGTGTTATGAAAAAGAAGAGAAAGATCAGTCTGAAAAGAGCTGTTGGATTTGAGATAGTCAATCTGATTATAATAGCTGCAATCCTGTTTCTGGCAGAGACAAAGATAACGGAAAGAGCACAGGTGGTAAACCTGAGGGAAAGACTGGATAATCTTACCGAGACATTTGACCAGGCATACAATGAAACAAGGGAACTTACACACATATATAATCAGTCAGAACAGCAGAAGGCAAGGAGCATTGCCTTCTATCTTGATAATTTTGATGCGTCTGAGATAAATATCAATGAACTCAAGTCACTCTATAAAGTAGAGGATATTCTTCTCGGAGACATGAAGACTAATGACGATGGCACATATCTGTATTACAGGACTGTCAGGAAAGATGGTTCCACGGTTACCATAAAAACACTTAAAAAGGATCTGGATGATATACTCAATAATGTCTATACACAGAATAGGATACTGAATGATTTTGTGGCGAGTGAGGATATATTCTTCATAATAACAAGGGGAGATGGTGAGATACTTTACTATCCTGAACAGGAATTCATCGGAAAAAAGATAGAGTCACTCGGGATCACCCAGAATGACCTCATCTATGATGATGCCAAATGGCTGAGGATAAACAAGGATTTCTACTACACATCAAGTGAAGTCAATGATAATCTTGACATAACCCTTTCATGTGGTGTCAACAGACAGAACATGACAAAGAACAGTCATATTGCTGTTCTGGTGCTGTACGCCCTGATAGCTGTCATCTACACAGTGGTCGTTCTATACACATATTATTCAAAACAGGAAGAGCAGGCAAAGGTAACAGGTTATGACAGGCGCACGGTCAGAAATAAACTTGGTGTTTTCATGGCTGTAGGCATACTTCTGATCACGGTAGTGACATTCTATGTTCAGAGCCTCTTTGCTCTCTCCATTAATACCATAAAGGTCAATTCACTCAAGAGAGAGATATCTGCAGGACTCGAGGAATCGGAAAACAGCCGTTCTAAGCTTACAGAGATATACAATGAAAGGTATCTGAATAAGGCTCAGGTCATTGCACATATGCTTTCTGAGAAACCGGAGCTTAGAGACAAGGCAGTACTTAAGAGACTGTCATACATATATGATCTTCAGTACATAATGATCTTTGACAAGTATGGAAGAGAGACACTTTCGGATTCTTCGATCGTGGGATTTGTGCTTTCGGATGATCCGGATTCCCAGTCATATGCATTCAATGTGCTTAAGAATGGCATACCTTATGTGATACAGGAAGCCAGAGAAGATGATCTTACAAAAGAATACCATCAGTTTATCGGAGTACCACTTCTCAATGAAGAGGGGGAATATGATGGGTTCATGCAGATAGCTGTTTCAGCTGATAAGCTGAAAGCCGTTGTAGAAGACACCTCCATTCCAAATACCATAGGAGCCATAGTTTCCGGCACAAACAATAAGGTACTTGTTTTGGATCCGGAGACAAAGGAAGTCCTATATTCCGGTGTAGGGGAGTACGAGGGTAAGACTGCTTCGGATCTTGGTATCAGCGATGATGATGTGAAGAACAGATACTTTGGTGAACTGGATGTTGAGGGTCAGGCCTTTTATGCTGATTCCTTTGAGGCAGGTAACAAATACATATATGTCCTTACAAATCTGACATCACTTTATGAAGGACGTATCACAATGACTATATTCACTAACATCGTTGTGGTATTGAATCTGATATGGTTTACGATCTATATGCGCGGTGTAGAGGTGGACAATCTTGAGCGCAGTGAGGATTCGCTGTATGTGGATGTGACCATGGCTTCAGGTGAAAAGAAGAGGACCAAGAATATCGTAGCAAGGGTCATGAAGATCAGGACCATGTGGATCGACAAGACTCCGGAAGAAAAGACCGCGATCATTGTAAGGATAGTGACGGGAGTGTTTGCCGTCATAATGGTCATCCTTTATGCATTCCGGAACCTGATATTCACTGAAGATACCATACTCGGATTCCTCATCAATGGAAAATGGGAAAGAGGACTCAATATCCTTGCTCTTACCGAGGCACTTGTATTCATAGCGCTGTATTCACTTGTCATAGCTATAATCAATGGTCTCATGAATCTTATCATCAAATATGTAAGTCCGAAGAATGAAACATTGTTCAGACTGCTCAAGAGCTTCGTCCATTATATCGGAGTGATAACAGTAGTATTCTACTGCCTGACGCTCCTCGGTTTCGATGCTCAGTCACTTCTGGCATCTGCAGGACTTCTTACACTTATCGTAGGTCTTGGAGCAAAGGACCTGATCACAGACGTTCTTGCAGGACTCTTCATAGTGTTTGAAAAAGAATTCCAGGTAGGAGATATCATAGAGATCAACGGATATAAGGGAAGAGTCCTGGAGATAGGTATAAGGACCACAAGGATAATGAACGTAAAAGAGGATATAAAGTCCATAAACAACAGGAACCTTACAAACATAGTCAACAAGACGAGAAGGAACTCATATGTGGATATCAGTCTAAAGGTCGATGCTACGCAGGATATAGGAAAGATAGAACAGGTACTTAACGAAGGTCTTAAAGAGATCGCCAAACTGAGTCCGTATATCCTGGATGGACCATACTATAGTGGTATAGATGAGATCGACGGAAAGATAATGAAACTCGCCATAAGGACTGAATGTATAGAAGAGCACAAGTTCGATGTAAGGACAGTTGTGAACAAAGGCATAAAGGAATTGTTTGAAAAGAACGACATAAAGTTCTGATAAGAAATGAAAGGGGAGTATCATGGATAACAAGGCTTTTTTTGATTTGACCTACGGGATCTTCCTTATAGGAGCAGGATCCGGAGGAAAGATGAATGCATGTATAACGAATACTGTGATGCAGGTAGCTGCAAGTCCCACAAGGGTGACACTTTCCTGCATAAACGGTAACTATACGCCGGAGCTCATAAAGGCAGGGAAGTGCTTTACTGTGGGGATAGTGGATGAGACTGCGGACTATGGATACATCGAGAATTTCGGAATGAAACACGGAAGAGACCTCGATAAATTCGAGGGGTATGATGTAAAGTATGATGTAAATGGAATGCCGTATCTTACAGATCATGTCTGTGCAGTGCTGTCATGCAAGGTGGTTTCCGAAGAAGATCTCGGAACGCATACACTGTTCATCGCAGAGGTGGTGGATGCTGTCAAAGTGGCAGATAACAGCCCTCTCACATATGCAGATTATTTTGCAAAGGTAAAACCCCGCAAGGATGAAACGAAGGATGAGAGAAAGATAATCGGATGGAAGTGCAGGATATGCGGATTCACAGTAGACGGTCCGGAACTTCCGGAAGATTACAGGTGCCCACTCTGTGATCATCCAAGGAGTGATTTTGAACCCATATATGAGGAGTAGGATTTGATAACTTTGACCTTATGTGGTTAAATAGAACTATAAGTATGAAGGAGGATTTTACTATGGATAAATATGCTTGCCCATGCGGATATATTTATGATCCAGAAGTGGGTGATCCTGATAGCGGAATTGCTCCAGGAACACCATTTGAAGACATCCCGGATGACTGGGCTTGCCCGATCTGCGGACTGACAAAAGATGTATTTACTAAATGTGAATGACCAGATTAAAGCTCCCGGACTAATCCGGGAGCTTTTCTGAAAGGAGAATATATATGGATCAGATAGAACGTATAAAGCGTATGGAGGAGATCAGTGAAAGAAGTTCTCTTGCAATACAGAATCTCACAGCAGCACTGACGGATTATGAAAAGATCGTAAAAGAACTCAAGAAGCTTTCGGATTATTACGGAAGTGCGAACTGGGTCAGGGACTATGAGGATGACGAAAAAGGAAAATTCCCTGCAGACATGAAAAGGGGAGTCCTTTCGGAAGACGGGATATATGATATCCTTATGGAGAACAGGGAAGCTGTAAAGCTCATGGGAAAGCTTGTGGATTATAATCTCAGCAAGGAGATAATGTGAAGCTGATATCAGTTCCTTATTATGACCTTTTCAGATGTAAAGCCGGAGACTGTCATCATAACTGCTGCATAGGCTGGGAAATAGACATTGATGACAGATCTCTCATGCGCTACATGAATGAAGAAGGTGAGTTCGGTAAAGAGCTCAGAGCCAATATAGTTAAGGGCGATGTATCTTCATTCTGCCTTGATGGAGAAAAAAGATGCCATTTTCTTAATGAAAACGGGCTCTGTGAACTCATCGTAAGAAAAGGGGAGTCCTTTCTGTGTGAGATATGTACCGAGCATCCGAGATTTTACAATGTCTATCAGGAATTCACCGAAAGAGGAGTGGGATTATCCTGCGAAGCAGCTGCAGAACTGATACTCGGAAATGATGAGAGCTATCCTGCCTACGGAAACTTTGAAGACGAATTCCTGAGATTCAAATATAAGATGCTGAGCGATGAAGAACGTACGGTTCCTTTTTCTGAGAGACTAAGAAGGCTGAAAGATGCAGCAGGTATAAAAGAGATCGATACGGTAATGTTGTCACGCTTTCTTTCTGGTCTTGAAGCCATAGATACTGTCTGGACTGATAAAATGAAACATTCGGTAATTCCGTGCCGGAGACCGGACAATTTTTCTGATGTCTACATGAACAGGTTCCTTGATTATCTCATTTTCAGACAGCTTAATGACGAAGGCTATATCTTCGAACAACTTGTTTTCTGCATCGCCATGGCTGAGCTAATGTCAGTTCTTTGCTGTTCCTGCGATACTCCTGAAGATGTCTACGAAAACTGCAGACTGTTTTCACAGGAGATAGAATACTCCCCTGACAACATGGAGGCAGTATTTGATTACATAGATGAGAACTATGTGTGAAACTGTCTTCCTGTATGATTATTTATATTTTATTTAAGTTTTGTTTGCGAAAATAATAACAACTGGATTGTATAAAGGGCTATAATAGCGTAGTGCTCATATGCATGACCTAATTATGATATTAAAAAGCGAGACTGATATATGAAAAGATTCTTTAGTATTTTCCTTACTGCCATCATCCTTGTATGCACACTTGCTTCCTGTGCGGAAAGCAAGGATCTGATGAAACCCTTCAGGAAGGAAGAAACTGGAAACGTGATAGACCCTTCCAAATATATGGAGCTTGGAAAATACATTGGGCTTGAGATCGAACTTATCGAACCTGAAGTAGTGACAGACGAAATGGTAGAGAATGCCATAAAACAGACGCTCTACAACTATTCTGAAACAGAGAAGGTTTCAAGGCCTGTAGAAGAAGGAGACCTGGTTATTGCTGATTACGTCGGATATGTGGATGGTAAAACAGCTGACAACCTGCAGGCATCAGGCGAAGAGATCGTCATAGGACTCGGAAACTATATACCTGGTTTTGAGTCAGGCATGGTGGGCATGAAGGAAGGCGATACAAAGGATATAGATCTGACTTTCCCAAAAGACTATGCTGCAGAACTTGCAGGGAAGGATGTCACTTTCACAATAACCATACATGAAGTATATGAAGTGACTATCCCAGAGCTTACAGACGAGTTCGTGAAGGAGACACTTATGTACGATGATGTTGAGACATACCGTCAGTATGTAAGGGAAAGCATGGAACAGAGCGCCCAGAGCACAGCACAGTCAGCTCAGGTATCTGCATTATGGAAGGCAGCCAGAGAGAATTCAAACATCTTTGATTATCCTCAGGAGGAGATCGAAAGCTATATAGCAGACTATACCGACTATTATACGACCATGGCTTCATACAGTGGAGCATCACTTGATGATTACCTTAAGAGCACCTACGGCATAGGAGAGGAAGAGTTCATTGCTGAGATAACAGAGTGGGCCAAGGAAGACATAGGGACCAGAATGATCATCCTTGCCATAGTGGAAAAAGAGAATATGACCATAACGGATGAGGAGTATCAGGAGGCAAAGGCCAACCTTCTTGCACAGTATGGGGTCACGGAAGAACAGTTTGAGAGCTCATATGGCCAGACCATAGAGGAGTTCTACGGGAAACAGAATATCGAACTCAATGTTCTGGGAGACAGAGTATACGACCTGATAGACCAGAATGCAGTCTATGTGAATAAATGACAAACAAAAAAGCAGACAGCTTGTCTGCTTTTTTTGTTGCAGGAACGTTATCAGTCGTTCAGATGTTTTTCCACATATGCCTTGATCTTTGAGAAGGACTCAGGACTTAAGGCATGTTCCATCCTGCAGGCATCCTTGAGAGCAGTCTCTTCGTCGACTCCGAGCTTTATGAGCATGCTGGAAAACAGCTTATGTCTCTCATAGACTGACTGAGCTACAGCTTCCCCTTTTTCAGTAAGTGATATATAACCCTTTTCATCCATTTCGATATATCCGTCTGTTCTCAGATTTTTCATGGCACGGCTAACACTGGGCTTTGAAAAACCTCTGTCGGTAGCGACGTCAATGGATCTTACATAACCCTTTGAAATACGAAGCATCAGTATGGATTCAAGATAATCTTCTGCGGATTCATAAAGTTTCATTATATGGCCCTCTTTTTTTCTTTATATCTATAATAATTATAGGTAAAAAACGCCTTTTTTCAAAGTACTGGACAACGCAAAAATAATTTGAAAAAGTTGTTGACATATGGGAGAAGGTAAAGTATACTCTTTTTGTAAGAATTAGTTAGCAAAGGCTAACTAATTCTGGAAAATTTGATATTATCAGTGCTGCTACTCATAATCAATAATCAAATCTCCTTTATACCCTTACATGCAGCATTGAGCATTTAGTTTTAAAGCGCTTTTTGTAAAAGCGCTTTTCACTTTGTAATGCAATATATTATAATTTTAGTGTGACATTTGAAACTGGAGGAATAGGGAGCATGTGGGAAGGAACGATCAGGGAGACTGTAAGGCTCAACAACGGTGTTGAGATGCCGAGGTTCGGCTTCGGAACAGTCTTCACAAACAAGGATATAATCAGATGGGCCATACAGTATGGTCTGAGAAACATTGACACAGCCACTGACTATGACAATGAGGACATTGTAGGCCAGGCTGTAAAGGAATCAGGTTTAAAAAGGGAAGAGGTATTCATAACCACGAAGGTATGGAATTCAAGCCAGGGATATGAAAAGACCCTTGCGGCTTTTGAGTATTCACTCAAACAGCTGGATACTGATTATGTTGATCTTTATCTTATACACTGGCCATGCCCGGACAACGATCTTTACATAGACACGTGGAAAGCCATGGAGAAGCTGTATAAGGATGGAAGGATCAGAGCAATAGGTGTATCGAACTTCTATCCGGAATGGATAGAACGTATCAAAAATGAATGCGAGATACTTCCTGCCATAGACCAGGTCGAGTATCATCCGTTCTATCAGCAGCGCGTGATAAAGGAATACTGTGACAGGGAAGGGATACAGATGGAGGCTTTTTCTCCGCTGTGTCAGGGAAAAGTAGAGGACAGCTTCGTACTTAAGAAGATAGCTGCAAAATATGGCAAGACATGTTCACAGGTGACATTGAGATTCCTCTACCAGGAAAACATAGTGATAATGCCGAGATCCACAAAGGAGTGGAGGATAAAGCAGAATCTTGATATCTTTGATTTCAGTCTTGATGATGAGGACATGGAGATCATAAGGAGCCTCTCAACACCACAGGGGAGGATCAACATGGATCCATATACATTCCATGAACAGAAAAACTTGAAGGATCAGATAAAGGAAAGAGAAGAACGCGAAAAACAGCAAAAAAATCAGTGACACCCGCGACTAAAAACCGGCGATATGCCGAAATTAAATAGGTGAATTTATTATGAACATACGGACTATCACAAACTATAATTTTGACAGTGAATTATTGTTGTGGTAGTCTTTTTCTGTATCTTTTTACGGGGGTATTTATGAAAAAAGTAGGAATAGTAATGGGAAGTGCAAGTGACCTCCCGGTTGTAGAAAAAGCCTTTTCAGTTCTTGATGAATATGGTGTACCTTTTGAGGTGCATGTATATTCAGCGCATAGAACACCTGAAGAGGCTATTTGCTTTGCAAAAAATGCTGAAGAAAATGGGTTTGGAGTATTGATCTCAGCAGCAGGAAAGGCTGCACATCTTGGTGGTGTGCTGGCTGCCAATACTGTCCTGCCTGTGATAGGACTGCCTGTTAAAAGCAGTGAACTTGATGGAATGGATGCACTTCTTTCAACAGTACAGATGCCTCCGGGGGTACCGGTTGCGACTGTTGCCATAAACGGAGCTCAGAATGCAGCTCTTCTTGCGGTACAGATACTGTCACTTTCGGAACAGGAACTTAAGGAAAAGCTTCATGCTGCAAAGGTAAGGAACAGAGAGAAAGTCCTTGCGGCAGATAAGGAAGTAAGCGCGAAATATAATAAGTAACAAATGGATAAGGAGATAATAAAAATGGAAAAACTTGAACAGCTGTACGAAGGAAAAGCAAAAAAAGTATACAGAACATCTGATGATGCTCTTTATATAGTTGAGTATAAGGATGATGCAACAGCATTCAACGGACTCAAGAAGGGGACCATAGCAGGTAAGGGCATAATAAACAACAAGATGTCCAACATGCTCATGCAGATCCTTGAGAAGCATGGCATCCCGACACATTTCGTAGAGGAGATATCTGACAGGGAAACAGTGGTCAAAAAGGTCAAGATCGTTCCGTTGGAAGTCATAATCCGTAATGTTTCTGCAGGTTCATTTGCAAAGAATTATGGTGTGGAAGAGGGAATAGTATTCGAGGAACCTACTATCGAATTCTCATACAAGAATGATGATCTCGGGGATCCGCTCATCAATTCATACCATGTAATAGCTCTCAAGCTCGCAAAGAAGGAAGAGATAGACACCATAAAGAAATATGCATTCAAGGTGAACGAAGTGCTCAAGGAATACTTCAAGAAGATGAACATAGACCTCATAGACTTCAAGCTGGAGTTCGGATGGCTGCCTGATGGCACCATAGTGCTTGCTGATGAGATTTCTCCTGACACATGCAGGTTCTGGGACAGCACCACCAAGGAAAAGCTCGACAAAGACCGTTTCAGAAGAGACCTTGGCGGAGTTGAGGATGCATACCAGGAAGTAATGAGAAGATTATTAGGGGAATAATATGGCAAAAATACACGAAGAATGCGGAGTGTTCGGGATATATGCGAACCAGGAAGGTGCAGACAGGCATCTTGCTGACACGTGCTACTATGGACTTTTTGCCCTTCAGCACCGTGGACAGGAAAGCTGCGGCATAGTTGTAAATGAAGGCGGGGAGTACAGATCCTTCAAGGATATGGGACTGGTGGAGCAGGTGTTCAAACCCGGCGCTCTCAGATATCTTGGATGCGGGGACATCGCAGTTGCCCATGTAAGATACGGAACAACAGGAAGCAGTGAGAGAGACAACTCCCAGCCAATAGTCATCAACCATGTAAGAGGAAAGATGGCACTGGCACACAACGGAAATCTGGCAAACTCAAAGAAACTGAGAGAAGAGATGGAGATGGCAGGAGCAGTGTTCCACACAACCAGTGACACTGAGCTCATTTCATATCTCATAACAAAGGAAAGGATCCATACAAAGACCATAGAGGAAGCCATAGCCATTGCCATGGACAAGCTGATAGGTGCATATTCCCTTGTTCTTATGACCAAGTCAAAACTCATAGCCGTAAGGGATCCTTATGGCTTCCATCCACTGTGCTACGGACAGAGGGGCGATGGTTCCTACATAATAGCATCTGAGAGCTGTGCCCTTCATGCCGTAGGTGCGGAAGTCATAAGAGACATAGAGCCGGGCGAGATACTTGTCATAGACAAGGAAGGCGTAAGATCTATAAAGGATCACTGCGGAATAGTCAAGAAAAAGAGCTGCGTATTTGAGTACATCTATTTTGCAAGGCCTGATTCTGACATAGACGGAAGCTCTGTACATACAGCAAGAGTCAGGGCGGGTTCCATGCTTGCCATCGATCACCCTGTTCAGGCGGATGTCGTAATAGGTGTACCTGACTCAGGACTTGATGCAGCCATAGGTTATGCAAGACAGTCCGGGATACCTTATGGGATTGGTCTTATAAAGAACAAGTATATAGGAAGGACCTTCATTGCTCCTGGACAGAAGTCCAGAGAGGAGAAGGTCAGGATTAAACTCAATCCTGTAGCTGCAACAGTGGCAGGAAAGAGAGTCGTCATGATCGATGACTCCATAGTAAGAGGAACGACATGCGGAAAGATAGTCAAGCTGCTGAGAGATGCAGGGGCAAAGGAAGTGCATGTAAGGGTAACAGCACCGCCTTTCCTTTATCCGTGCTACTATGGAACGGACATAGATTCTAGTGAACACCTGATCGCATACAAGTATTCAGTGGAAGAGATCTGCAGGATAATAGGCGCAGACAGCCTTGGATATCTGAGCGTAAGGGACGTTGTAAGAATGGCTGAGAACGGCAAAGAGGATGAGTTCTGCATTGCTTGTTTTGATGGAAATTATCCGACTGAAGTTCCGGCAGCCAACAGCAAGGATGTATTTGAAGACCATAAATAAGAGGTAGATATGAATAACAGTTACAGTGATGCATACAAGGCTGCCGGTGTAGATATCACCGCAGGTTACAAGGCAGTTGACCTTATGAAACAGCACATTGCAAGGACCATGAATGAACATGTCCTTACAGGCGGAGGTTTTGCAGGTGCGCTAGAGCTGGATCTTACAGGTATAAATAAACCGGTGCTTGTCACAGGTACCGACGGAGTAGGAACAAAACTGAAACTTGCCTTTGAAATGAACAAGCACAACACCATAGGTATCGACTGTGTGGCAATGTGTGTAAATGACGTTATCTGCAGGGGAGCAAGACCTATACTTTTCCTGGACTACATAGCTACGGGAAGAAATGTTCCTGAAAGGATCGCAGACATCGTCGAAGGTGTTGCAGAAGGATGCGTTCAGGCAGGAGCAGCACTCATCGGAGGAGAAACTGCAGAGATGCCTGGCTTCTACCCGGATGACGAATACGATGTGGCAGGTTTTACTGTCGGTGTGGTTGACAAGGACAAAATGACCGACAGAAGAAAAGTAAGAGAAGGGGACATACTTATAGCCCTTCCTTCAAGCGGAGTGCATTCCAACGGCTTCTCACTTGTAAGAAAGATAATAAGCGACCATGATCTTAAGCTCGGTGATTATGTCGATGAGTTTTCAGCTACACTGGGAGAAACTCTTCTTACCCCCACAAAGATCTATGCAAGAGAAGTAAACAGGCTCATGGAGAACATTGAGATACATTCCATAGCACATATAACGGGCGGAGCTTACTATGAGAAGCTTCCGAGGAGCCTTGCAGATGGTATAAGTGCAAAGATCAGCAGGAAGGATATAAAGGTACTGCCTGTATTTGATTATCTGCAGAAGACAGCAGGTTTAAGTGACAGGGAGATGTTCAATGTCTTCAACATGGGTATCGGAATGATATTCACAGTTGCAAAGGAAGATGCCGACAGGACACTTGCGATCCTTAAGGATATGGGAGACGAACCATATGTCATAGGAGAGACTGTAAAGTCTGACGAAGGAACCATAATATGCTGACGAACATCTGCGTATTCGTTTCCGGAGGGGGAACGAATCTTCAGGCACTCATAGATGCACAGAAGAGCGGCATCATAAAAAGCGGAAGGATAAGTCTTGTCATCTCCGACAAGAAGGATGCCTATGCTCTTGTTAGAGCGAAGGAAAACGGCATAAAGACCAGAGTGCTAATAAAGAAAAAGGCAGAATCAAAGGACGAGTACGAGGACAGGATCGAAGCGGTACTCAGGGAGAACAATATCGATCTCATAGTGCTCGCAGGGTTCATGAGGATACTTTCTGGCAGATTCACCGGAAGGCATAAGAACAGGATCATAAATGTACATCCTGCGCTTATCCCGTCTTTCTGTGGAGAGGGCTTCTATGGCCTCAAGGTCCATGAAGCAGCACTTGCCTACGGGGTAAAGGTCAGCGGAGCCACAGTCCATTTTGTGAATGAAGTTCCTGACGGAGGCCAGATAATATATCAGAAGGCCGTAGAGGTACAGGATGGTGACACTCCTGAGATACTGCAGAAAAGGATAATGGAGCAGGCGGAGTGGATACTTCTTCCGAAGGCATGTGAACTGGTATCACATAAGATCCAGACAGGAGAATTATAAATGAAGATACTTGTAGTCGGAAGTGGCGGCAGGGAACACGCCATTATTAAGAAACTAAAGGAAAACAGCAAGATAGAACAGATATTCGCATTGCCGGGAAATGGCGGTATAGCCATGGATGCCACCTGTGTGAACATAGGAGCCAAGGATATAGACTCAATCGTTGATTTTGCTGTGGAGAATAAAATAGATTATGCAGTGGTGGCACCGGATGATCCTCTGGTACTCGGATGCGTGGATGCACTTGAAGACAAGGGGATACCATGCTTCGGACCAAGGAAAAATGCTGCCATCATTGAGGGAAGCAAGGCATTTTCAAAGGAACTCATGAAAAAGTACGGCATACCAACAGCCAGATATGAGATATTTGATGATGCTGAAAAGGCATATGCTTATGTTGAGGAAGTCGGAGCTCCTATAGTTGTAAAGGCTGACGGCCTTGCACTTGGAAAAGGTGTACTCATCTGCAGTACTGAGGATGAGGCCAAGGACGCCATAAAGGAGATAATGGAAGACCGCATCTTTGGTGAGAGCGGAGCCAGGGTAGTAATTGAAGAGTTCCTGGAGGGACCGGAGGTATCAGTTCTGTCATTTACTGATGGTAGTACAGTCGTTCCGATGGTATCAAGCATGGATCACAAGAGAGCGCTTGATAACGATGAAGGCCTGAATACCGGCGGCATGGGAACAGTAGCTCCAAACCCTTATTATACAGATGAGATAGCTGACATCTGCATGGAGAAGATCTTCATTCCTACCATAAATGCAATGAAGAAGGAAAACAGGGAATTCAGGGGATGCCTCTATTTCGGACTCATGATAACAAAAGACGGTCCGAAAGTAATAGAATATAACTGCAGGTTCGGAGATCCTGAGACACAGGTGGTACTGCCACTTCTTGAATCCGACCTGTTCACTGTAATGAGATCCTGTACGGATGGTACCCTGAAAAAGGAAGACGTCAGATTCAGGGATGAATCTGCATGCTGCGTTGTAGTAGCTTCCAGCGGATATCCGAAAAAGTATGAGACCGGCTATGAGATATCTTTTGATGAGGACATGGATGCAGAAGTTTACATAGCAGGTGCAAAGAAGGACGGAGATGTTCTGAAGACCTCCGGAGGAAGGGTCCTTGGAGTGGTATCCACTGGGGACGATCTCAATGAAGCTATAGAGAAAGCATACCGGAATGTACAGAAGGTTCATTTTGAGAATGCATACTGCAGGAAGGATATAGGACAAAGGGCACTTAAGGCTCTTAAATAAGAGGTATATATGGTATACAGGATATTTGTAGAAAAGAAGGAAGGCCTTGACAATGAGGCCAAGGCAGTCAGAAGAGAATTAAGGACGTTCCTCCAGATACAGAATCTTGATGGGTTGAGACTGCTGAACAGATATGATGTCGAAGGAATAAGTGAAGAACTCTTTGAAAGATGCAGGATCAACATATTCTCTGAGCCACAGCAGGATGTGACATATGAGAATATAGATACTGAAGGGAAAACTGCTTTTGCAGTTGAGTACCTTCCGGGGCAGTTTGATCAGAGGGCTGATTCCGCAGCCCAGTGCATACAGCTGCTTGCCCAGGTGGAGAAGCCTGCGGTAAGGAGCGCAAAGGTATATATCCTTGAAGGAGACCTCAGTGCAGAAGATGTTGAAAAGATAAAGAAGCATCTCATAAACCCGGTGGAGGCAAGGGAAGCATCCATGGATCTTCCGGAGTCACTTGACATGAATTATGAGATACCTTCCAAGGTGGCAACCGTTGAAGGTTTCAATTCATATACAAAGGATGAGCTTTCAGGCATGATATCCACTCTGGGCCTTGCAATGGACCTTGATGACATCCTGTTCTGTCAGGAATATTTCAGGAGCGAGCACAGGGATCCGACCATAACAGAGATAAGGATGATCGATACATACTGGTCGGACCATTGCAGACACACTACTTTCCTTACGACCATAGACAATGTGGAGATAAAGGACAAGATAGTAAAAAAAGCATACGAAGAATATCTGAAGATAAGAGAAAAACTCAACAGGACAAAGCCTGTCAACCTTATGGACATAGCCACCCTGGCCGGTAGATACCTGTCAAAGGAAGGCTATCTTCCAAAGCTTGATGAATCAGAAGAGATCAATGCCTGCACGGTAAAGATCAATATAGAAGTTGACGGAAAAGACGAGGAATGGCTCCTGCTGTTCAAGAATGAGACACATAACCATCCTACTGAGATAGAACCGTTCGGCGGAGCTGCTACATGCATCGGCGGTGCCATAAGGGATCCTCTTTCAGGAAGGAGCTATGTCTATGCAGCAATGAGAGTCACAGGTGCTTCGGATCCTGTGATCCCGGTCGAAAGGACCATGCAGGGAAAGCTTCCTCAGAGAAAAATAGTCACAACAGCTGCTCAGGGTTACAGCTCATACGGAAACCAGATAGGACTTGCGACAGGTCAGGTGGATGAGATATATCATCCCGGCTACACTGCAAAGCACATGGAGATAGGTGCAGTCCTTGGAGCAGCACCAAGAAAGAATGTAAGACGGGAAGTACCATCCAAGGGAGACGTAGTGATACTTCTTGGCGGCAGGACCGGAAGAGACGGAATAGGCGGAGCTACAGGTTCCTCCAAGTCACATACACTGGAATCACTTGAAACATGCGGTGCAGAAGTACAGAAGGGAAATGCACCTGAAGAAAGGAAGCTTCAGAGACTGTTCAGGAACGGAGAAGTCTCCAGGCTGATAAAACGCTGCAACGACTTCGGAGCAGGCGGCGTTAGTGTTGCCATAGGAGAACTTGCAGACGGACTTGAGATAGATCTGGATGCTGTTCCAAAGAAATATGAAGGCCTTGACGGAACTGAGATCGCCATAAGCGAATCACAGGAAAGGATGGCTGTAGTCGTAGCACCTGAGGATGAGGAACTTTTCAAGAGGTATGCATTCGAGGAGAACCTCGAGGCTACGAAGGTAGCTGTGGTAACAGATACCAACAGGCTCGTTATGAACTGGAACGGTGACAGGATAGTCGATATATCAAGGGACTTCCTTAATTCAAATGGAGCAGAGAAACATATAGACATAGCTCCTGAAGCTGCAGAGCAGTACAGAAACCAGTATAACGAGGATTTCAGGGTGGCAATGCTGATGATGGCAAGTGACCTGAATGTCTGCTCAAAGAGAGGACTCTCAGAAAGATTCGACTCCACTATCGGTGCCGGTTCAGTTCTCATGCCTTTCGGTGGAAGAAGACAGATGACCCCTATCCAGGCCATGGTGCATAAGATACCTGTGGAGAAAGGCCATACTGATGACTGTTCTTTCATGGCGTGGGGCTACAATCCTATGGTATCAGAAAAGAGCCCTTATCACGGAGCATATCTTGCTGTTGTTGAATCCATTTCAAAACTGATAGCAACAGGTGCATCCTTTGATGAGGTATATCTTACATTCCAGGAGTATTTTGAGAAGCCGTTCAAGGATGGAAAGAGATGGGGAAAGCCTTTTGCAGCACTGCTGGGAGCATTCAAGGCACAGATAGACCTTAAAGTTGCTTCCATAGGTGGCAAGGATTCCATGAGCGGTACATTTGAAGATATAGACGTTCCTCCTACACTGGTATCATTTGCAGTTACCATGGGAAAGACAGGAGACGTCCTTTCCAACCATTTCAAGAAGGCAGGCTCAAAGGTCTACTTCCTGGCTCCTGATTATGACAGGGATGGACTTCCGGAGGCAGATTCCCTTAAGAAACTCTATAAGAAGGTCACTTCACTCATAAGGGAGAAAAAGGCACTATCCTGTTATACACCTGGATTTGGCGGAATAGCAGAGGCAGTATTCAAGATGAGTCTTGGAGAAGGCTTCGGATTCAGGTTCAGTGATTCCATGAAGATGGAAGACATATTCGGACTTAACTATGGCGGGTTCGTCATCGAGAGCGACGAAGAGATAAGAGGAGCAAAACTTGTTGGTGAGGTCACATCTGATGAGTCCTTCGACTACAAAGATCAGAGCCTTGATCTTAAGATGCTCACTACAGTATATGAGGAAAAACTGGAATCGGTCTATGCATGCAATACGCTTCAGGGCTTCGGGCTTGAGAAGGATTCCAGCATAGAGACGAAGAAGATCTACACATCATCCAGAAAGATAGGACTTCCAAGAGTACTGATACCTGTATTCCCTGGAACGAACTGCGAATACGATACCGCAAGGGCATGGAATGAAGCAGGAGTTGATCCTGAGATCTTCGTCATCAATAACCTCAGTGCAGATTCCATCAAGGAATCCGCAGAGAAGTTCGCTGAAAAGATAAATGATTCACAGATCATATTCATACCTGGTGGTTTCTCAGGTGGAGATGAACCTGACGGCAGCGGAAAGTTCATTACTGCATTCTTCAGGAATGAAGCCATAAAGGATAATGTAATGGAGCTCCTCAATAACAGGGACGGACTCATGGCGGGTATCTGCAATGGATTCCAGGCACTGATAAAACTTGGCCTCGTACCATTCGGAAAGATACTTGATGGCAGAGAGGACTATCCAACCCTTACATACAATACCATCGGAAGGCACCAGTCCAAGATAGTAAGGACAAAACTCGTGTCTGACAAGTCACCATGGCTTATGGAAGCAAAGGTCGGAGAAGTGTATTCAGTTCCTATCTCACACGGAGAAGGAAGATTCATAGCTCCTGAAGAAGTACTTGCTGAGCTTGAGAAAAACGGGCAGGTAATAACCAGATATGTTGACTTCGATAACAGGCCGAGCATGGATATCCGTTTCAATCCTAATGGATCAATGGGAGCTGTAGAAGGTATAATATCAATGGACGGAAGAGTACTTGGAAAGATGGGGCATTCAGAAAGAGTTGGCAAAGACCTCTATTTGAATGTTGAAGGCAATTACGATCTTGGTCTTTTCAGGTCCGCTGTCAGATATTTCAGATAAGGAGCATTTGAAAGATGCATTGTGAGAGAAAAATAACAGACGATCTCTACTATATAGGTGCAAGTGACCGAAGGATAGAAAGGTTCGAGAATGCCTATCCGGTCCCTGAAGGAGTGTCGTACAATTCCTATGTCCTTCTTGACGATGATGTCACCGTATTCGATATTGCCGACAGGTCTGTCATAGGACAGTATTTTCAGAATCTGGAGGCTGTGCTTGATGGAAGGACAGTCAGCTATCTCGTTATAGACCACGTCGAGCCGGACCATTGTGCAACACTTGCAGACTTTATGGTCAGGTATCCTGAAACCAGGATCGTTACCAATGTAAAAGCACTTAACTTCATCAAACAGTTCTTTGAGCTTGACATTGATGACAGGGTGTTGATTGTAAAGGAAGGCGATGAGCTGCAGACAGGAAAGCATACTCTTTCTTTTACCATGACGCCAATGGTGCACTGGCCGGAAGTCATGATGACCTATGAAAGGACAGAAAAGATACTGTTTTCAGCTGATGCCTTCGGACACTTTGGTGCTCTCAGCGGTCAGATATTTGCCGATGAGATAAACTTTGATTCCATGTGGGATGAAGCAAGGAGATATTATTCCAATATCGTTGGAAAATATGGCGTACAGGTGCAGATGGCACTGAAGAAACTGTCAGGACTGGAGATAGATTATGTCTGTCCGCTTCATGGATTGGTATGGAGAAAAGGGTTTGAGAAATACCTTGAGAAGTATCAGCAATGGAGCCTTTATAAGCCTGAGGAGAACGGAGTACTTATAGTATATGGTTCTATCTACGGCAATACCCAGAATGCTGCAGAGGTGCTGGCAAAGCATATAGTTGAAGCGGGACAGAACAATGTCAAGGTGGTGGATGTCTCAAAAACAGACGGTTCATATATCATCTCTGATATGTTCAGGTTCTCTCATATAGTGCTTGCAAGTGCAACGCACGACGCAATGGTGTTTGCACCCATGGGGAATCTGATACATCTCATGGAACACCACGGAGTACAGAACAGGAAATTTGCTGTAATTGAGAACGGAACATGGGCTCCAATGGCCGGAAAACTCATGGAGGAACGTCTCCTGGCACTTAAAGGGATGGAAAAGATAGGTGAAAAGGTCAAGGTCAGGTCGTCACTTAAGAAAGATGGGGATGAGCAACTGAAGGATCTGGCAATGCAGATCGTCGGGTCATTCTGAAAACGAACATATTAATAAAGGGCACTGCAATGATGCGGTGCCCTTTCTTTTTTACGCATGGGGATATCAGCCTGCATATGGAAGATATACAAAGTATTCATCTTCGTATTCACCTGCGATATATGTTCCGAAGGAATCGTAGGATCTGCTTACTTTGGCCTGGTCGATCTGACCGGACCTTCCGTCCTCTGTAATGAATTCGATCACAGTATCCATGTCTGTTCTTGTCAGAAGTATCCTGCTGCCTGCCGGGAGATATTCATAACTTGCGTCAGTTTCTGTTGCCATGAGCACAGGCAGGTCTTTCTTGAGCACAAGGCCTCTTGATTCCCAGGTCTCCTTATCTATCTCACCGTTATAGATCGTGTACATTTCATATGAACCATCAAACAGGGAATTGACCGGATCAAAGTGGTATGGCTTTGAAGCACCATGCGTCCCAAGAACATCGATCTGAGTGGCAAGGATTATGCCGTCTTCGGTGAATTCGGAGAGCCATCCGTCACCTGCCCTGACATAGGTGCCTTCCAGCCAGCCAGGGAACAGCAGAGGATGTAATTCATCATTTCTGAACCTGAAACAGTAGGTATTATAATCAGAAGAACCTGAATCCCCGTCTATCATAAGCTCAAGATAACGGTCTTCCTTATCCAGGTCGGCGATGGTGAGGACAGGGTCTTCCATAAACATGATATACTCCAAGGTTGTGATACCGCGGGATTTGACTTTCAGTTCATACTCTCCCTCAAGGAATTCAGACAGAGCCAGGGTTATCAGCTCATCTTCACCATCCATATCAAGATCGAATCTGTATTCTTTTGCAAGGTCGAG
>CACZNR010000160.1 GCA_902782475.1 uncultured Eubacteriales bacterium | reverse complement strand
GGGTATCTATCTTGATGTCGTCCTTTGATATATTTATCTTAAAGGCGTCTTTCAGCATGTCCTCATCCACGGTTATCATCTCATTGAAATCGAGCTCAGGCCTCTCCTGGTTCTCGTCATCGAATCTCTTTCCCGAGAATACATCGGTATCGGGATCCGACATCTGTTTCCTCACGATATCTGTATCCAGGGAATCATTGATCACATGGTCTATGAGGTCGCTCCTGTACCCTACTCCGGTGCTGAGGGAAAATGAATTCTTTCCATCCTTAAGGCAGACTATGCCTACTATATGAAGCTCCTGTGAATCCCTGTACATCTCTCTCATGTACGCTTCATCAGAAGTCATGTCTTCGTATATGTTGTACCTGCTGTTAAATCTGTAGAGATCTGACGGTCTTACCAGTTTCAGCTCTATATCCATAAGCTCGTCATATGTAAGATCCATCGGTGTCGTATCCACTCCTGCTTCTTCTCCGGCAAGAACATTCTGAAGGATAGTCCTAAGCTCCGAAGTATCCCTGAGTCCCAGTGAATAGACCAGTAGATCTGATATGGAATTCCTTTCAGAGAGCACGATTATGAGCTCATCATATTTCTGCGGCCATCTTCCTGCCAGTACATCATAGTCTTCCTCGTAGGCGCTGGTATCGTTGTCGATCCTGTTGAATATGCCCCCTCCTGTAGGAAGAAGAGAACTTCCTCCTGATCTCATCATCCCTGACATGGCTCTGCTGGGATTCAGTCTCGCTATATTGCCTGCGGCATCCTCAGTGTATATGAGGGGCTGTACGGAATAGATATATTCTATGCCCGAAACGTACTCACCATACTCATCCTCAGTATCCTGAAGATGTTCCCTGAAGGACTTAAGATCATTTGTCCCTATAGATGAGAACATGGTAGTCATGTACTGTCTTTCATGAACAACGTTGCTTCCATCATCAGAAGGTCTCTCGTTCCTGTCTGCTACCATGGAAAGTATTGCTGATGTGGCATCCACGGTCTCTGAAGTGATGGTGAGAGGATATGAAGAAAGGGTGTCTTCCTGTATCTTGTCTATATAGTTCTGGAATCCCTGTGAAAGGGAAAGTATCAGGGCAATGCCTATTATGCCTATTGAACCTGCAAAGGAAGTAAGGAACGTCCTTCCCTTCTTTGTAAGAAGGTTGTTAAGTGACAGGGATAGAGCCGTAAAAAAAGACATCCTTGCCTTCCTGACCCGCGAAGGAGCCTCATTCTTTATGTTCCCTTCCGGTACATAGGGATCAGTATCCGATATTATCTCTCCGTCTTTGAGATTTACTATCCTGGTGGCATACTGTTCTGCAAGTTCGGGATTGTGAGTCACCATTACCACAAGTCTGTCCCTTGCCACTTCTTTAAGAAGTTCCATGACCTGCACCGATGTCTTTGAGTCCAGTGCTCCAGTAGGCTCGTCTGCAAGGAGTATATCGGGATCATTGACAAGTGCCCTTGCGATGGCTACTCTCTGCATCTGTCCGCCGGAAAGCTGGTTCGGGCGCTTATGAGCCTGTTCCTTCAACCCCACCGCTTCAAGAGCATCCAGAGCCCTTCTTTTCCTTTCCTTACGGGACACTCCGGATATGGTAAGTGCCAGTTCCACATTTGAGAGCACAGTCTGGTGCGGTATGAGGTTATATGACTGGAAAACGAAGCCGATGGTATGGTTCCTGTAGGTATCCCAGTCCCTTTCCCTGTATGCTTTGGTGGATGTACCATTTATGCGCAGTTCCCCGTCGTCGTATCTGTCCAGTCCCCCGATTATATTGAGAAGTGTAGTCTTTCCGGAGCCGGATGGACCAAGGACAGCAACGAACTCGTTGTCCCGGAGATTGATGGATACTCCGTCAAGGGCAGTCTGTACCAGTGCTCCTGTCTTATATACTTTTGAAATGCCTTTAAGTTCAAGCATGGATCTATTACCTTTTTTCAATCGATTTTATACAATTGATATTATACTCTTTGGATCTTCATATGAAAAACCCCAACGATGAACAATACGTTAACCCTTCTTTATGATGCAAAAACGGATGGCGTCAAGCCATCCGGTGTATCAGCTGCAATACATTTTATCAGTCTATCAGTGAATCCACAAAGTCCTTTGGATCGAATCTCTGCAGATCATCTATACCTTCCCCTACTCCGATGTACTTGACCGGTATGCCAAGCTCTTCCTTTATGGCAAGGACGAAGCCTCCCTTTGCTGTTCCGTCAAGCTTTGTCAGGATGATGCCGTCAACATGGACTGTATTTGCAAATTCCCTTGCCTGGAAAAGTGCATTCTGCCCTGCGGTCCCGTCAAGCACCAGAAGTGTCTCCTTTTCAGCTTCAGGATACTCCCTGTCTATTACCCTGGAGATCTTTCCAAGCTCATTCATGAGATTGACCTTGTTATGGAGCCTCCCTGCTGTATCAACTATTATAAGATCCCTGCCGTGGCTCTTGCATGAATCGATGGCATCATATACCACTGCTGCAGGGTCATGTCCTTCACCATATTTTACGATGGGCACCCCAGCCCTGTCTGCCCAGATGGTGAGCTGTTCGGATGCAGCTGCACGGAATGTATCAGCTGCCGCAAGCATTACATCCTTTCCCTGTTCCTTATAGACATGGGCTATCTTCCCTATGGATGTGGTCTTTCCTGCCCCGTTCACTCCCACTATGAGTATGATCTTCGGAAAGTGTTCCTCTTTCTCTTCAAAATCCACCAGTTCAAGAAGTATCTCCTTGAGAGCCTTCTTAACCTCGGAAACATCCTTTATCCTTTCAAGCTTTATCCTGCTGCGGAGCTTTTCTATGGCAGCCGTGGAAGTGCTGACCCCAAGGTCGCACAGTATAAGGGTCTCCTCAAGCTCTTCAAGAAGGTCCTCATCCACCCTAGTGAATGCAGAAAGGACGACATTTATCTTCTCTGAGATATTCTTTCTGGTCTTGCTCATTCCGGCTTTAAGTTTTTCAAAAAATGACATGTCTTACTCCTAATTCTCAACTCTTACGGATACCATCTTCGATACCCCTTTTTCTTCCATGGCCACACCGTAAAGCACCTTGCATATAGCCATGGTAGGCTTCCTGTGGGTTATTATCAAAAACTGTGAACCCGGTATGGTCTGTATGTAATTTCCGAATCTGACTACATTTGCTTCATCAAGAGGCGCATCGATCTCATCAAGAAGGCATATAGGTGCAGGATTTATCCTTATCATGGCAAACAGGAGTGCAATGCCTGTAAGTGCCCTTTCTCCGCCTGAGAGCGCAGATATGTTCTGTATCTTCTTCCCCGGCGGTTCCGCAAAGATCTCGATACCGCTTTCCATTATGTCACCTTCCTGAAGGCTTATGGAAGCTTTTCCTCCTCCGAAAAGTGTGGTGAATATCTCTCCGAAATACCTGTTTATGCTTTCGAATTTTTCCCCGAACACCACCCTCATGCTGGAAAGGATGTTCGTTATGAGAGTCTCAAGGTCAGCCTTTGCCTTTTCAAGGTCATCCTTCTGAGTGGTAAGGTCATTGACTCTCTCATATGTCCTCTGATATTCCTCTATTGCATTTGGATTTATCGGCCCAAGTTCCCTTATGGTCTCCCTTATCTCCTGAAGCTCACGTGAACCCTGGGTGAAGTTTATCTGTTCCCTGTATTCCTCAAGATTGCCCAGTGTGAGACCATAGTCTTCAAGTATCTTGGTCTCTGAAGCTTCCTTGGATATGGAGAGCCTGTCCATCTGGTTCTGTATCTTGTATCTGCTCTCATTCATCTCGCTCTGTCTGAGCTGGAATTCATTGCCATCCTTCTGTATCTTCTGGAGCTTTTCATTGGTGACGAGTCTTTCTGCTTCTTCCTTCTCTATCCTGGACCTCAGCTCCTCGACCCCGCTCCTCTTTATGGTCATATCCTCTGAGAGTTTTCCCATTCCTGCTTCAAGGGCAGACACAGCATCCTCTATCTCCCGGGTCTTTCTCCTGCTGTCGCTTAAGAGAGAATCCTGTTCTTCCATGCTGCGCTCTATGTCTATTATTATCTCTCTTTCCCTGCTCTCTTCAGCCTTGAGCCTGGTCTCCTCTATCTGCAGTGCGGAAAGGGCGTTCCTGTCATAATCCTCATTTTCCCTGGCGAGGCGGTCTGTGATCTCATCCATCTCCTTTATGACGGCATCGATCTGTTCCTTGAGTATCTTTAATTCCTTCTCTGAAGATTCTCTCTGCTTCTCAGAATTCTCTATGGTCATATGGGAAGCTGAAAGCCTTCCCTCCGCCTCTTCTATCTCGCTTCTGGAAGTCTTTTCATTTTCCATGAGCACTGCAAGCTTCTGCCTTGTCTCAGCACTCTCTATCTCATTCTGCCTTATCTTTTCATTTATCTCAGCTACAGCCAGAGAGAATGCATCTATGTCCTTATCTGCCTCAGCAAGCTTTGCTGAGATGTCCTTCATCTTTCCGATGTTCTGTTCTGCAGCCTTCTCCGAAAGCTCTATATCCCTGGTCCTGGATATGAGTCCGAAGTTCCTCTCGCTGAGGCTTCCTCCGGTCATCACACCACCAGGGGTAATGATATCTCCCTTTAAGGTGACTATCCTGAAGCTGTATGATGCCTTTCTTGCAAGGGCTGTGGCCATGTCCAGATCATCCACTATGACTGTCCTTGCAAGAGCAAATTCGACAGCCTTCCTTATGTCTTCCCTGCACCCTATCATTTTATCGGCTCTCACCTGTCCGGCTGAAAGATAATTCTGCTCCTGTGCAGACAGCGTCCTGACCTTCAGGGAAGCAAGTGGCATGAAGCTTACTCTTCCGAGCTTTCTGTCCCTGAGAAGATTTATGCATCTCTTTGCTATGCTGTCCTCTTCCACCACCACGTTCTGCATCTGGGCACCAAGAGCCTGCTCTATGGCTTTCTCGTATTTT
>CACZNR010000159.1 GCA_902782475.1 uncultured Eubacteriales bacterium | reverse complement strand
CAGCTTGTATCGATACCTAAAAAAAGCATATTATTTTTCCAATGTTCTTGATATGTTCCTGAGTATACCGTTGATGAACCTGTATGCTTCCCTGTCTGAGTACAGCTTTGAGATCTCCACTGCTTCGTTTACCGAAACGCTTACCGGGATATCTTTCATGTACAGCATCTCTGCCACTGCAAGTCTCAGTATGGAAAGATCCACTTTTGAGATCCTCTCTATTGTCCAGTCCTTGAGATTTGCTGATATCAGCTCATCCATGTCTTCCCTGTGAGCTTCCAGTGAAGTAAGGGCATCATCTATGTACTGGAGATTTGCATCATCCAGCTTTGCCCTTTCCAGTACATCCTCAAAATCAACAAGGGTAGTGCTGTATTCATCAGCACTATCCTTGATCTCTCTCTCATAATACAAGCTCATTGCGGCGATCCTCGCCAGTCTTCTGGAGTCCATCTAAACTCTGCCTTCCGTCCGTATTTTTAAAATCTGCTGGATATCTTCTCATATATGATATCCACCCATTCAACTATCTTCCTCCTGACTGCAGGAACTCCTCCTATGAGGGCTCCGATGCCCGTCAGCAAAATAAGGAACAGGGCTCTGAAGAACCCAAGTATGATGAACAGAAGGGCTATCAAAAATCCCAGAAGTCCCCCTATCACCAGAGACATGTTATTCTTGATGAATTCTACAAACTTTTCCTTCATACTCATCCTATGTTCCCGACATTATTTTTCTGAGGCTGTATGCTGAGGTTCACGTTCTCAACCGTAGCCCCTGAATAAAGCTCTATGTAAGCCTTTATCTCTTCTGTTATCTTCTGTGTTATCTGAGGTATCTGGATCTCTTTCTGTACTGAAAGTGAGCTGTTGACAGCTATTCCCTTCTCAGATACAGGCTTGATGTGTATGTTCTGTACAGTTACTCCGTCGATACCCTTAAGGTAATTGGAAGCAAGTTCCTTGATGGCTTCCGTCGTAACAGAGATGCTCGCTCCCTCTGTCTGTGTCAGGAGTACCCTGTTTCCTGCCCTGTCCTTCTTTCCTGCTCTGAAGAAAAGCAGACAGAATGCAATGAGCGCCAGTACGACGGCTGCTATGCTTACGATATACCTTATGAGCATATCGGTATCTTTCTCAAGTACGAATACATAGCCGTCAATGAATCCCATGCCGACACAGAATACATATGCACATACTGCTATGAATATGATCATTAGAAGTGAAAAAACAACTCGTGTTCCCGCTCTCATCTCTTATCCTCCAAAAATATAAAATGAGGCATACCATAAAGGGTATGCCTCAAAATCTTTTAATCCTCTTCATTACCCTCAGCAAGTTCAGCTGGCTTGGTCTCTCTTACCTTTACTCCGGTAACGGCTATGTTTACCTTTGAAGCCGTAAGGCCTGTCATTGACTGAATTGCATTGAATATCGACTCCTGGATCGTCTTGCAAAGGTCCTGTACCTTGACTCCGTATTCAACGACTATCTGTACGTCGAATATTATCTTGTCATTTGCCTTTGTTACATTTACACCCTTTGCATGTCTCTTCCTGCCGATACCTTCGCTCAGGTTGTCTACAAAACCGCCCTTCATGTTAGCGATACCAGGGATATCTGATACTGCGATTCCTGCGATTGTCTCAAGAACTTCGTCAGCGAATGTTATCGTTCCGTTCTTTTCCTGAATGTTGATCATATCTTCAGCCATAAATTTCCCTCCATATCTAAGAGACCGATTAGAAGTCTCATTTATTTAACTTATTATATATAATATATCACTTGGAAGGAGTAATCTCAACAAACAAGAGTTTCCAGCCTTTTTGTTTTTTGTTACTATTTGATTAATTTTTATCTTTCTTCCACTGATGCAGCAGCTCTGTTTTCATGTCATAAAGCTTCTGTGAGAGGTCCACCTTGTATACATGAGGATTGGTGAATCTCTTGTATTCGTCCCAGAGCGTATCCATCTCATCCTCTGCATGCTTCCTTATCTCTGCAAGGGTAGGTTTCTCATAGACCTGCTTTCCGTCTATGAATATCGGCTTCAGGATATCTTCAGTATAGAAGTTCTCTATGGTCATATGTTCCCATACTGCATTAGGATTGAATATTGTAAGAGGCTTTGTCTCATCCAGTTCCTCCTCATCGAGCATTATGAGATCCGCTATGGCCTTATGCTCGAACTTGGAATAGATCCTCTTTACCTTCTTGTATCCAGGATTCGTGATCTTCCATACGTTCTCACTGAGTTTGAGTCTCGGATACATCTTTCCTCCGATCTCTATGGCTGAGAGCTTGTATACTCCTCCAAGGGCAGGATAGTCCTCACTTGTTATGAGCTTCGTTCCTATTCCCCATGAATCGATCTTTGCTCCCTGCAGATACAGATCCAGGAGCAGATTCTCATCCAGATCTCCTGATGCAACTATCTTGGCATTCTCATAGCCTGCTTCATCAAGCATCGTCCTTGCCTTCTTTGAAAGATATGCAAGGTCTCCGCTGTCGATCCTTATGCCTATGGGCTCATGGCCCTGCTCTCTCAGTTCATTGAACACAGTTATGGCATTTGGTATGCCGCTGTTCAGAACATCGTATGTGTCCACCAGGAGCACGCATGCATCCGGGAATACTTTTGCATATGCACGGAATGCCTCCAGTTCGCTCTCAAAGCTCATTATCCAGCTGTGGGCATGTGTGCCTGAAGGTGTTGCTCCAAACATCTGTGCCGCAAGGACATTTGATGTTGATGCACATCCGCCAATTATGGCAGCCCTTGCTCCGAGAGTTCCTGCATCAGGTCCCTGTGCCCTTCTGAGTCCGAACTCCATTACAGTACCACCCTTTGCTGCAGCACATATCCTGCTGGCCTTTGTGGCGATAAGTGTCTGGTGGTTGATGATATTGAGCATCGTGGTCTCTAAAAGCTGTGCTTCTGCTATGCCTGCCTTGACTCTCACTATGGGCTCTCCCGGGAAGACTATGCTTCCTTCAGTTGCCGCATAAAGCTCCCCATGGAACCTGAAGTCCCTGAGATAATCAAGGAAATCCTCTCCGAAAAGTCCCAGTGAGCGCAGATACGCTATATCATCCTCAGAGAAATGTATGTCATTTATATAGTCTATGACCTGCTCCAGTCCTGCCATTATGGCATATGCGGAGTGGCCTACCTGTCTTCTGAAAAAAAGATCAAAAACTGCCTTGTCGTTATGTTTGCCTTCCTTGAAATAACCATACATCATGGTCAGTTCATAAAGGTCAGTCATCATTGTCAGATTCCTGCTCATCCTCTTCCTCCTTCTGAAGTTCCTGTTCTTCCTTCTCCACTTTTTCGAGAAGGAACTCATTTATGCTTTCCTCTCCTGACAGGTCACCCACATCCTCCTCGATGTCGATGTCCTCGTCATAACCTTCTTCATCATTCTCCGGATCCTTATACCCGAGGGAATACTTCCCTTCGTATGCATATTCCTTTGGCTCCTTCTTTCTCATGAAAAGAAGATATGCGGTGCCTGCCACCACAAGCACGGCGCTTAAAAGCTGGGATACCCTTATGACTCCCGGTATGAGCCACAGGCTGTCGGTACGGAGTCCTTCTATGAAGAACCTACCTGCTCCGTAGAGCACCAGATAAAGTACGAATACATTTCCCTTGTGCTTTGCCCTTCTAAAATACCACATGAGGATGAAGAATACCAGAAGGTTCCACATGCTCTCGTAGAAGAATGTAGCCTGGTGCCATTCTCCCAGTTCATCTATGTACACTCCGTATGGGAAAAACTGAAGCGAAGTGTCTGTAATGAGATTCCCGAAGGCTTCCTGATTGGCAAAATTGCCCCATCTTCCTATGGCCTGGCCGATTATGAGCCCCGGTGCACCGATGTCTATGATGTCCCCGAAGGAGATCTTTGAATACCTTGAGAATATGTATGCACCGATCACTGAGCCTATTACGGCACCATAGATGGCTATGCCGCCTTCCCATATATATAATATGGATATAAGGTTGTCCTTGTAGCTCTCAAATTCAAATATGACATAATAAAGTCTTGCACAGACTATGGCAAGAGGCAGGCATGTTAGCAGAAGATCTGTAGGCATGTCACTGTTGTAGCCCCTCTTCCTGGCATTGTAAAAACCGATGATCAGTCCTGCTGTCATCCCAAGCAGTATGAATACTGCATACCATCTTATGTCAAGGCCTTCTATGCCGAACAGGTTCCTTATAAAATACGGGTCCTTCATTCTGTAATCATCTCCTATCTGTCGTGCTATATTATATAATAGTTGATATCATTAAACAAATGAAAAAGGGGTATGTTGAATGGGACTGATACACCTGAGACCAGTAACTGACAATGATGTAAAAGCACTTATACAGCTGTTTCATGATACTGTCCACAGCATTAACATAAAAGACTATTCAGAACTTCAGACAGATGCCTGGGCTCCTCCGGTGGAAGAGATCTCAGAATCAGCATGGAAAGATTCTTTTAAGGGAAGACATGCCATCGTCGCTGAATGCAACGGGATCATCGCAGGTTTTGCGGATACTGCTCCTGACGGTTATCTTGACAGATTCTATGTGCATAAAGATTATCAGAGAAAAGGAGTAGGATCAGTCCTCTATGAAGATATGGAGACTTTCCTGAAAACGTCAGGAGCCGGTACAATCGTCACCCATGCTTCCATAACTGCACTTCCCTTCTTCCTGTCAAAGGGATTCCATGTGGAAAAGGAACAGGAAGTGGAGAGAAAAGGCGTTATACTTAAAAACTTAGTGCTT
>CACZNR010000158.1 GCA_902782475.1 uncultured Eubacteriales bacterium | reverse complement strand
TGTTAAGTTGATTGAACCGCCGTATACCGAACGGTACGTACGGTGGTGTGAGAGGTCGGCGGTCTGTTGACCGCCTCCTACTCGATCATATCTGATAAATTTTTGTACAGACAATATGTTATAGCATGCATTATGCAGCATGCACTCCCTTAAACACTTGAGTTAATGACCGATGTATCAGAACTGTTTCTTCAGCTGACGGTAGAACTCATCAATGCAGGGATTTCTGTTGTCCCTTCTCCAGAACGCACAGTATCTTCTTGTCATCTGTGTACTGTTCTTGAAGAGAGGGACCAGGCTTATGGAACTGTCTATGAAAGTGATATCACCGTAATATTCCACAGGGAGCACTGCCTTCTGGGATATGACAAGGAGCCTTGCTTCCTGAAGATTATCCGCATGTATGAAGCCACCCCTGAAGCCAAGGATATCCCTGTAGAAGGTCTCTTCGTTTTTCTGCTGTTCCTTTCCCGTGACAAGGATGCACGGAGTGTTCTTAAGATCTTCAATATCGACGGAAGGAAGCCTTGAGAGCGGATGTCTTGAAGATACCTCAATATAGCACTTACAGTCTATAAGGTCATTGTTGATGTAATCCTGCGAGAAGGCCCTTCGCTGATCGTTAAGGACTATGTCGAGTTTTCCGTCACGTAAAGCTTCATAAAGTTCTTCGTGGTCTCCTGTGATTACCTTGATGTCTGCATCGGGATGCTGCTCCGAAAATGCTGCCACAGCATTCTGGAATTCATAGCCGCCATAACATCTGAGATATCCTATGGATAAGGTCATGGCACTGCCTTTCCCGATACGCATGGTGTCTCTGATTATGGAATCAAGATCATTCTTGAGGACGGTGCATTTTCTGTAGAAAAGCTCGCCTGCCGGTGTCATGGAAAAGGAACGGTTATGTCTCTTAAGAAGTGTAACTCCGAGTTCTCTTTCCAGTGCCTTTATCTGCTGTGAAACGGCGGACTGGGATATGAAGCACTTTTCTGCTGCTTCGGAGAAGCTGCCTGTTTCAACTACAGCAAGGTAATATTCTATCTGTTTCAAAAGCATGATGTGCCTCCTTATCCTTACATATATTATATTGCGGAGAACCAAAATATATAAGTATTACTTATGCGAAACTGTTAAAAATGAAATTGATACATAAGAATAATGAAAATACAATATAAGTGAAAAACAAAGGGAGAACATATATATGGCAAAGACACTTGTTATCTATTATTCACGCAGAGGAAACAATTATGTCAACGGAAGCATAAGGGATCTTTCAAAGGGAAATACTGAGATAGTATCTGAATATATAGCTGAGGCTGTGGGTGCAGATCTCTTTGAGATCAGGACAGTCAGGGAGTATGACAAGGATTACATGGTATGCATAGACCAGGCAAAAGAGGAATTGAGAAATGATTCAAGGCCTGAACTTAGGGAGTATCTTGAGGATATATCATCCTATGACAACATAGTCGTCGCAGGTCCATGCTGGTGGGGAACGTATCCATGTGCGGTGTTTACCCAGCTTGAGAAACTTGACTTTACCGGAAAGAAGGTATTCCCGGTAATGACACATGAAGGAAGCGGTCTTGCAGGATCTGCACAGGCTTTGAAGAAATACTGCAAAGGGGCAGAAGTAGGAAGCGGTCTTGCTGTCCATGGTGCCGATGCAGAGGCTTCAGGAGAAAAAGTCAGGGCTTGGGCAGAAAAGAATCTTAAATGAGGTATGCAGATGAGAAGGACATGGCTTCTAACTGGAGTGAGTTCCGGATTTGGAAATGAGATGACAAGACAGCTCCTTGCAAAGGGTGATACCGTCATAGGTACAGTAAGGAATAAGGATAAGGTCATGGACCTGAAAGATAGATATCCGGACACATTCGATTGCCAGTTGCTGGATGTTACAGATATAGAAAGGATACATTCCTTCATACCTGAGATGTTTGTAAAGCACGGGAGGATCGATGTCATCGTAAACAATGCAGGATATGGCCTGTTCGGAGCAGCAGAAGAACTTTCCGAATCAGAGATCACAAGGATCATGGCAACTAATCTGACGGGGCCAATATTCATCATACATGACAGTCTTCCCTATCTGAGAAAGCAGGGAGGGGGAAGGATAATACAGGTATCCTCTTACGGTGGACAGGTAGCATTTCCGGCAAACTCCATGTATCATGCAACAAAATTCGGGATCGAAGGATTCTGCGAGTCCGTAGCTCAGGAAGTATCAAAGTTTGGCATTGGCATCACCATAGTGGAACCTGGTGGTGCAAGGACTGAATTCAGATATGGCAGTGCAAGAGTTGCAGAGCTTATGGAAGAATATGACCATGTTCATGGATTCCTGAATATGCTGGATAAAAGCAAGGGACTGGCACCTGGAGATCCCGTAAAAATGGCCGCAAGGATGATAGAAAGTGTGGATATAGAACCTGCACCCTTAAGGCAGGTCTACGGATCACAGGCACTGGAGGCAACCATAAACAGGCTTGAAGAGAGGATAGCCGATTACAGGACACAGTATGAACTTGCAGCCTCAACAGCTTATAAGGATCAATAAAAGCAATACGGAAGGAAAAAAGGAACTGAAAACAGTCAGCTCCTTTTGTATATTCCTGTCTGATGATCAGAAGTTTTCTCCTGTCCTGAAGATCACATCTCTTTTGGGTTTGACTGCATAGAGAAGGATGAGCCCCAGTATGCCACAGGATATCAGTTCTCCTGC
>CACZNR010000157.1 GCA_902782475.1 uncultured Eubacteriales bacterium | reverse complement strand
GTATGCCTGTATCCTGCTTCATAGAAGGCATCCGGGTTTCCTGCAGGTCCGAACTTTATCATCAGGCAGCTTCTTTCTTCTTGAGGAATCTTCTTCCCAGTGTATTCTTTACCCTGCTGAACAGGTCCTTAAACTCCACGGTCCTTCCGAAGAGTGCAAAGAACACGACATTTGGAACTATGGCACATACTATGAGCTTTCCGAGGAAATAGAGTATCCTTCCCTCAGGGAATATGGACGCGATAAAGTAAGTGATCACTGTTGCAAGCACGGTTGCACCGAAATACATTACATATTTCACAAAGTAATCCATGACGTTTCTCTTGAATCCGTATTTGAACAGTATTACCGGCTCCATCCATACAAGGGTGGTCAGCATGCTGACTGTGGTCCCAATGAAGGCACCTATGAGCCCGAATATCTTTGTCGTTACTATCGAAACTATGATGTTGACTGCAGCTGAGATTATAGGGATGAATCTTCCCTCCTTGAATATGCCCATGGTATCCCTGAATGTAAGGTTCACGTTCCTCATCCCTACCAGGTAGAAATTGAGGACGATGAAAAATACCTGAGCCAGTGTCAATACCCTGTCCTTCCCTGCCCAGATGGTCACAAACGGGTTAAGGAGCACGAAAAGGCATACAGAACAGAATCCGAACATCCAGAAGTTTCCGAAATATATGAGATTGTATGTCCTGTACTTCTTTGCATCGCTCTCAACTGCAGCAAGGTTTCCTATGCTTCCTGTAATGGCATGGAACACCTGCAGGAGAAGGTTCTTTATTGTAGTGGTTATAAGAGAGTAGTTGGAATAGAACCCTGCCTCCACGACTCCCTGGAATTTTGAGATTATTATGCTGTCAGTTCCGTTGATTATTACCTGACCTGTACGGTAGAACATGAGGGAACTCATGTTCTTGAATATGCCCTTCTTTTCCCTGTCGGAAAGCTTCTCTTCATTCTTTCCCTTCAGATACGGGAACTTTCTGTCAGCTATGGCTGCAGTTATTATGTTCTGAAGGATATTTGTACCTACCTGTATTGAAAGAGTGAGTATGTAGTTATGTGTAAGGAGCATCACTACGATCTGTATAAGGTAGCAGATGACGGATGTCCCGTAAACTACTCCGGACACAAGATAGTGCTGCTGGCTTGCTGTAAGCAGAGTACCCTTGTAGGCAAAGAAATAGGTCGAAGCCGTATTGATGACAAAAATCATGAATATGAGCTTAAGATGCGGGATGTCCTTGTCTGTAGTAATGAGATGCTGTATGAAAGGCATGCATACAAGGCCCATGCCAAGTATGACGAAACCAATGGTGATATATGCCTTGGCATACATCTTCATGAGTGCCTTGATCTGTTTTACATCATTCTCTGCTATGGGCTTGTAGAGGGCATATATTATGGCGGTGCCTACACCGAGATCCGCAAGAGAGAATACCATAAGGATATTGGTAAAAACTCCGTTTATACCAAGATATTCATCACTCAGAGAGTGTATGAATACGGTCCTGTAGGCAAAGCTCATTATGATATTTAGGAGCTGGCCTCCCATCCCTACGATGATATTTCTAAGTGAATTCCTGGATCTGTTCATAAGCACCTGTCTTTCCCTATTTGATTCGACGTACTATTATACTTCCGAATACACAAAAGGGGCAAGTTAATATGCCCCTGATTTTGTAACATTCCTGAAAATTAAGAGGAAAAGATCATTCCTTTTCAAGTACTCCGTCCTTCATCTGGTATATGAAATCTGCGTATTTAAGAAGATCCATGTCGTGTGTGACCAGGAAGAGACTGAGACTGTATTTCCTGCAGAGCTCCGTAAGGAATTCAATGACTATCCTTCCGTTGTTCTCATCAAGGTTACCTGTAGGCTCATCCGCAAAGATTATCTTAGGTCTGTTGACTATGGCCCTTGCTATGGCGACTCTTTGCTGTTCTCCACCTGAAAGAGTTGAAGGATATCTGCGGAGCTTGTCATCTATGCCAAGGATCTTTATTATCTCGTCATATATGGAATGGTCCTTGTTCTTGTCGAACTTCATCGGCAGCATGATATTGTCCTTGACATTGAATTCAGGGATCAGGTTGTATGTCTGGAAAACGAATCCGAAATCATGACAATGAAGCTTTGACATGTCAAAATCATCATATACGGATTTTCCTTCATATATGACCTTGCCCTTTGTAGGCTTCTCAAAGCCTGCCATGGTATGAAGCAGTGTAGTCTTTCCGGAACCTGATTTTCCGTATATGAAATTCAGTCCTTCATCAAATTCCCAAGTGATATTGTGTACTGCATCATTCCGGTTGGATCCCATCTTGAATGTTTTTGTTACACCTTCCAGTTTTAAGATAGACATGTTTTCCTCCCCTGTTATTCCTTCATGCGTATGAAGTTGACCAGTTTCTTGAATATGGTCGTAAGCGTTATTACTATTGTCACGGCTATGACCAGTCCGGAAAGAAGGATGGCATAGTCAGATGTGTTCGTTATGGCAAAAGTGCAGTAGAATCTGAATTTCGTTATCATGGTGGTCCTTAACGGGAACGAATAAAGATTCGGCAGATAGATCATGCAGAGAACTATGTCGAAGAACATTATCACCAGAAGCTCTATCACATAATAGCCAAAATACTCCATGAAGATAGTGGATATGATATGCCATGTCCTGTATCCTATGCTCCTCATGGTCATGAACATCTTTTCAAATTCCTTGTATTTCTCAAAGACTATGTTGATTATGGCAAACATCACCAGTATCACTTCGCATGCTACCAGCATGTCCTTGACGAAAGTAAGCGTCTGTATCTGCAGGCTCACATCCCTGATAGTCTCATCATCTGTGTAGTTTACTCTCAGGAACGGATACTTTTCGGTATATGGTTCAAGATATTCCTTATCGAAGCTCCTGTACTGTCCAAGTCTCGTAAAGCTTGAGAATGTTATATCCGTTTTGCTTACAAGGCTCATGAGTTCAGATTCCCTGACGGTCTTCTGCGGAATGAATATAAGTATGGACACATCGTTGAATTCATCAAAGAGCGCTCTTGTATATACACTGCCATCATATGTGGCCATGATCTCGAAACTCTCTGTATGATGTTCAAGAAGAGAAGGATCCTTTCTTACCTCATCGATGCCCGCATCGGATGTGACCCATCCGAAGGTTATCATGTCTCCATCCTTGTACAGGTCATTCAGGAGATAGATCATCTTTCCGTCTTCATCCTCAACTCCGGTCTCAAAGCCGTTCAATATGGCTAGAGCCTTTCCATTCTCGATCACCTTGTCAGGCTCATTATGTCTGAATATCCTTGACAGCAGCCCGTAGACATTGTCATCTATCTCAAAGATCCTGAAATTCTTTTCAGTATATGGTGTCACCCATGTGGAACCGGAAACGAACTCTTCACTCTGTGAGCCATCTGTCTTTTCAAACATCCTTTTCGCGTATTCACTGCCTGAAGAAGCCTTTACTATGAGGCTTGGATAAAGGGCATTGAATTCATTTCTTGCGGTTATCTCCTCATAATCCCATATAGGGAGCGTCTCCTCATACGGAGTTCCTCCGGTCTTTTCTGTATATATGAACCCGTCAGCATTGAAGATCTCCTCCTGTGATGGCTCTACCCTTCCCGGAGTTATGGTCCTGTCGCGGCCTATGGTATTATATAGTATCTTGGAATCAACATCCTCTGTCATTACAAGTATGACTGCCACGAATATTGCAAGCACCACGCCGAACATAAAGAGTTTGAGTCTTCTGTATCTCATCCTGGTCTTTGCAAAATAAAGATCAAGTGAACCCTTAAGCTCTATGGTCCTTCCTGCGAATCTTTCTTCCTTTATATCCGAGAAAGAGATCGGCTTAAGACCCTTTGCAAGAGAATTCCTTACTGAATATATGAGAAGGAACATAGGGAATAGGACCATGGACCCGAAAAGCACCTGGCTCGTGATGGAATTGAGCAGATATATCCTTACTCCGAGCACATGCTCAGTTATGGATATGATGATATAGTAGATAACGAAGTAGACCATTATGCTGAGCACCAGCGTCATGACCGATATGACTATCTTCAGCCATGCAATGTAGCCCCCGGTTGCTCCGAACAGTCTTAAGTCATAGATCACCCTCTCAAGATTGTTCAGGAAGTTTGAGAAAATGATGAATACCACGAACACTATCGTGGCAAAAATGCCTACCATAAGGAATGTCTGGTTTGCATCATAGGCATATGGTCTCCTTACACTGTAAACATGGTAATTGTACTGTACCCTGCTGTGTGGAAGAGAAGAAGCTGTTATGACGTTCTCCGGAAATCTTAGACTTCCTGTTTCCCTGTAGCTCAGTGCCCATCTGAAATAGACCATCATGTCATACTTTGAGATCTGTTCGTCAAGTTTTCCACCCACTATTATGTTAGGAAGAGAATACATGAGATCCTTGGCATAATCCTTCACTATTCCTGTGAGCTTGAAAGAATAGGAATGGCCATTGATATTCAGACTGACTGTATCTCCTACAGAAGCCGAACCGGCGATCTTTTTTTCGACTGCTATCTCATTCTTATTGGAAGGCAGTTTACCTTCTATCGTCTTTATGTTTCCGAGATCCAGTGATCTGCTGTCAAGGTGACCGATGACCGCGGAAACACCATTGAAGGATGTATCTCCATACTTCTCTACGAATCCCTTCTGATATGAGAGTATTGAAAAACTGCTGTTCATCTCATCAAGTTCCGCCTTGTTGAGATCACATATGACAGCATTCATCTTTCCGTATTCCTGGAGGTTCTTATTCATCTCAGTTATGTATTGTGCATCAAATATCGTAGGTATGAAGCATATCGCAAACATGCAGAAACCATACAGGACCACAAACAGGAAAGTCCTTAGGGCATTATGCTTCAGGATGGAATATGAATGCTTGAAAATCATGAATAATATTACCTTTCTATCTTCGCATCCTTGCTATTATACCATAGCGCAGAAAAAGGAATATATATCCTTAACGAACAACAGGAAAAAAATATAAAAAAAAGAAACCGTCCTTCAGGTTTCTTTTTGGTGGGAGTTACAGGGCTCGAACCTGTGACCCCCTGCTTGTAAGGCAGATGCTCTCCCAGCTGAGCTAAACTCCCACATTTGGT
>CACZNR010000156.1 GCA_902782475.1 uncultured Eubacteriales bacterium | reverse complement strand
TTTGAGATCATGGCCCTTGCCCTCTGGCTCTCAAGAAGATCCTCCACATTCTGGGTGACCCCTATGGCATATGCACCGTACTTGCGGATACGTTTCCACAGGCTGAACAGGAAATCAGCTGAATGTTCCTTCCGGAAAAGAAGGTATATCTCATCTATGTAGACAAGTGTCTTCCTTCCCTTTTCCCTGTTTCTCATTATCCGGTTCATTATGCTGTCAAGAACTATCAGCATCCCGGTGCCTGCCATCTGTTTTCCGAGTTCATAGATGTCATAGCATATAAGCCTGTTTTCTGTATCAATGTTGGTCTTCTCTGAAAAGCAGTCCACGCTTCCCTTTGAGAACATCTCAAGCACAAGGGCAAGTTCCTTTCCCTCCTCTTCCTCCTGCCTCAGTAATCTCCTGTAGAGATCCTTAAGGACAGGCATCTCTTTCTTCCTTCCGGACAGATAGTCCCTGTAGATGTCTCTGACACATCTGTCTATCACTGACTTCTCCTTTGCCGTAAGTTCCTCTCCCTTGAGGGAACCCATGAGGCTCAGTATGAAATCATTCTTGTCAGCCAGTGTACTGTCTGAGATGTCCGTACCTTCAATGTCCATGGGATTTATGTGCGTCCTGGATGACGGAGATATCTCTATGACCTCTCCGCCAAGAGTCCTTGTCAGCTTCCCGTACTCCCTTTCAGGATCTATTATCATGATGTCTGCATCGCCCTTGAGGAAGCTCTGTACGATCTCATTTTTTGCACAGAAGCTCTTTCCGCTTCCGGACACTCCAAGTATGAACTCATTGCCATTCAGAAGAGTATCCCTGTCTATCCTGACCATGTTCCTGGATATCCTGTTACGGCCATACCATATCCCGTTCCTGTGATCCATGTCCATGCAGCGGAACGGTATGAATGCACTCAATGCTTCACTTGTAAGAGTCCTCCATATGTCTGTACAGCTATGACCTGCAGGAAGTACTTCATTTAATCCTTCGAGCTGCTGGTATGTAAGAGTCCCTATCCTTAAAAGATACTTCCTTCCTGTCTGCATTACGCTCTCCGTTATGGAGGAAAGCCCTTCAGCCGTATCTGACATGACAAGAAAAGTGATACCGGAAAGGAACATCTTCTGATCCCTGTTCATGAGATCATTCAGGAATTCCTTCAGTTCGCTTCTCTGCTGCTCCATGTCAAAGGGCAGTCCGGAAAGGATATCCCTGTCATGATTCCGCCTTCTCTGCCAGTTCGTAATGTTGGTCTCCACTCCAAGGAGCCTCTTTTCCGTTTCCCTGAGAGCCCTGTCCACTGCTACGGGCCTTATCTTTATGGTGAGCATCATGTCTCCTTCCGTATCCAGCAGTTCCGATATGAATGAGTCCCTTATATAGCTTGGATAGTCTTTAAGGAACATGGTCCTCAGATATCTTTCATCAGCTTCAATGTGATCCTTTCCTATCTTCATGTATGTCGGTGATATAAGGGAAGAAAAGCCCTGTCCCCTTTTTCTGTTCTCAAGAAGAAGCTCCTTTCCTCCATATCCGTCAGCACATAGCACTTCTCCGAATATCTGAAGCCTCTGACTGCAGTCGAGCTTTCTTATGCCGCTTCCAAGGGAGAGAAAATAACTGCTTAGGTCATTCTCCATCCTGGAGAAGAAGCTCCTGGCTTCTGCTGCGCTTTTCTTCTGTGCTGCAAATGTTATATATCTTTCGACCGCTGACCCTTCCGCATCCCTGATATTCATAAGGAGAAGATCATCATACTGCTTTCTGATGCTATCGTATCCGTCATCCTTCTTCACAGATATGGATCTGTCCCTGATGGAGGATATGCTACTTCTCCTTTTGCTTATGGTTATGAATATCTCAAGTGTAGGATCCAGGGAATTGAGCAGTTCCTCATAGCTGAGGAAGACCTTTTCCCTGTCCTCCTTTGAGAGAGACGTATAGTTTATATCCTGAAAAGCATACGATACTGAATATCTGTTTTCGCCAATGCAGAACAGCCCATCATCATATACCCTTTTTATGTAAATGGCCTCGGATGTATTTCTAAGAGACCGGAAATACAGGTGCCCCGGCCTTCTGAATGCTGTTTTTGACTTCACTCCACCTCATCTCCTTTCGCTCTGTGTGTCCATTACTGCAGTGAACACAGACCTGTCAGAATATGTTATGACTCTGTTTTCATAGATGATGTTCCTTAACAGGCATAAAAGGAACCTTCCTCCCTTCATACCGTCATATCTGAAAAATCCCATGATCAGCGGGACTGCAGACACCGCCATGCATATCCATGATGTAACTTCCCTTCCAAGTATCCCGTCAAGCAGCAGATATGTCACCACTGACAGTATCATGGCAGCAGCAGCATATGCTATCTGCCTCAGGGAAAGTCCGAATATCATCTGTTCCTCGTAATCCCGTATCTCCTTATTTATCTTTATCTCCATTAATGACCTCCTTTAACCTGATATTTCCCTTACAAGCCTGTCGCTTCCCTTGACTATCCCCACAAGGATAAGCATGTTGAAAACCATCTCTCCCAAAAACAGCCATATCTTTGAGGAAGAGGAAGCATCCTCTGATATCTGTGGCATGGATACTGCAAGTGAGGAATAGAGCATGCATGCAAGTACTATGACGATGCCTTCCAGGATGGATGAGATGTAAACCTTAAGGAACTGGGTCCCCACTCTCTGTGTCTTTTCTGAAGCAAATGCTGAAAGAGGCAGAGGTGCAACAGCTGTAAGTATATATATCCTGAAGAATCTTCCGTATACAGTGAAGAGAAGCACATATGAGAGCACAAGGATCACGAGGCATGCCAGGAGGCTCACTATGAAAAGCGGCAGGCCTTCCAGTATGCCCTGGGAAGAAAAGCACTGCTGTATCTCATCCGGTATCATGAGTTCACCCCCGAGGATCCCCTTTCCTGTTTTCAGCACAGTGTCACTTATTCCGCTGCCTATCCTTGTAAGGGCCTGCAGAAAGTCCAGTCCGTAGGTTATGACTGACTTTGACAGTACGAACCTGAGGATCAGCCTTATTCCCGTCTCAGGTCTTTTCAGTTCATTCAGTGTTATGCTCTCACTCACAAGACCATAGATGAAAAAGAGCACCAGAAGTGAATAACCTATTGCCTTGAGGCTCTCATTTATCCTTGTCATGAGAAGATATGCTGATCCTCCCTTGAATGTAGCCGGGTCCAGTGAAAGAAGAGAGAATATCTCTTTTATCTTCTCATTCCAGATGCCAAGGGCTGCCTGTATATTGCCTATGCTAATATTCGGTGTAATGTATATCACCCCTCTTTTAATGTTTTTTGATACAATAATGACAGGAGAGAAACATGGGTATAATCAAAGCTTTTAACAGCTCCTTCAAGAGTGTGAAAGATGAACAATGGAAAGATGTCTTCATGTGTGAATCCCTTGGCACTGAGATACTGGTGGCAAGGGGGCTTAAACATGCCTCAGAAAGGAGCACCAATACCAACAGCAATGACGGAAAGATAACCCATGGATCTCTTGTCATCGTGGCGGACGGACAGAATGCCCTTGTGGTAAAAAGCGGAAAGATCATCTCTGCCTTCACCGAACCTGGAGAGTACAGATATGAAGAACCCGACTACAAAGGATTTGTCCACAGTTTTGCAAAAGATCTTGCTGAGCGGATCTCTTTCGGAGGACTTGATGTAAACCCTGATATGTCCAGAGTCTATTTTGTAAACATGATGGAATCCTATGACAACAGGTTCCAGACATCAAGACCCATACCTGTGAAGATAAACAAGCAATCAATAGGCCTCGACCTTGATACAGGCCTCATGGTGGAAGGCACATTTTCTTTCCGTATAACAGATTCCGTTCTCTTTTACAGTACCATCAGCGGAAACGTACCAGGTTTCCAGAGAAGGCAGCCTGTTGCTGAACATATAAGGACTCTTGTCCTTAAGACCCTTATACAGGGCACAGAGATACTTTCCAGGATACAGATGGAACCTTCCGAGCTTCCTCTTTATTCAGCTCCCTTAAGCGAATACATCCTTAAGAATGTCAATGATGCCTGGTGCAGCGAGCATGGTCTGCTTGTGACCGGGATCTCCATCTCTTCACTTTCAATAACAGATATGGACATCATTACAAGACTTGGAAGGGATGCAACATATCGAATGTAACATTATTATCAGACAATAAAAAAGAGACCACTTAATGAGGTGATCTCCTTATAATGATCAGTTCTGACACATCACTTGATATCAAATATAAATGAATCTTCCTTGCACTCTATGACTGCATAATCTATCGGGTCAGAGAAAAGATTCAGTTCCATATCCCCTATCCTGTAATTG
>CACZNR010000155.1 GCA_902782475.1 uncultured Eubacteriales bacterium | reverse complement strand
CTCTTTGTGGTAAGTCCGATACCAACAAAGCTTCCCTGAGCATATCCGTTGTCTCTAGGAGCTCTTTCTCCTGAGAGATATGGATGGAACATAACGCCTGATGAACCAACAGGAGCAGCTTCGATCTCTTCGTTGATGATGTCGTAAACGCTTCTTCCTGTCTCTTCAGCCAGTTTCTGCTCATACTTGCAGATCTCGTTCTTCAGCCAGCTGAAGGATGATCCTGATGAAGCTGTAAGACCGCCAAGTCTCTTGCCCTTTGAATCAAATCCTACTGGAGGTATAACGAGGATTCCTGCTGATGTTCCACCATTGAAGTAAGCTGTACCTGGCTTATAGAATCCAGCTCCGAGCATTGAAGCCTGTGTGTCGCCACATCCTATAACGAGCTTTGTTCCAGGTGCAAGTCCGCACTCCTCTGAATACTCTTCCTTAACTTCTCCGATTATGTCTGTTCTCTCATGGATAGCTGGCATCTGATCCATTGTAAGACCAACTGCGTCAAGAGCTTCCTTGCTCCAGTTCTTTGTTTCTGGATCAAATATAGCATAACCTCTTGAACCGCTTATCTCTGTAGCAGCTACACCTGTGAGCTTGAAGATGATGTAGTCCTGTCCATTTGGAAGAATCATCTTTGTCTTTGCAAATACTTCTGGTTTATTCTTCTTGAGCCAGTAAGCTTTTGTAAGAGTCTCTTCTGGTCCAAGGTGTCCCTGTCTTCTTTCCATGAATTCAGGTGAAAGCTTTGACTTGAGCTCATCAAGTACTACGACAGCACGCTTGTCCTGCCAGATGTATGCATTCTCAAGCTTGTTTCCGTTCTCATCAAGACAGAGAAGGTTCGGGAATGTTCCGTCAAATCCAACTGCAAGAACGTCCTTAGGATCTACATCCTTAAGAAGGTCCTTTGTTGTCTGGCAGAAGCAGTTCCACCAGTCATCCGGATCCTGTTCAACGCCGTTGTCAGCTGTGGTATAGGAAGGATAACCAACTGTCTTTGTAGCAACAAGCTGTCCTTCAACTGTGAAGAGAGAAGCCTTATCGCCACTGGTACCAAAGTCATGAGCTAATAAATACTTTGCCATATTCTCATAATCTCCTAACTAATTTATTTATATTTAAATAAAAATATCTTCTCCTACAATTATACTTTTTTTATACTTTGAAATGCAACACAGAGCGTATCCCGTTTATTTTGAATATTCTTCAAGATATCCTGCGTACTTGTCCCTGTAATATGCTCTCATGCTGATATCAGGACGATATCCCACCTCAGACCTTACGGGATCACGGATCTCTGATCCCAGAATATTATGAAGAAGATAAAGTGCTCCAAGTAGCGAAGCATCCTTGTATTCACACACATGGAGCTCTCTTTCCAGGACATCCGAGCACATCTGCATGAAGTGAGCGGACCTTAATATCCCGCCCGATGTAAGTACCCTTTCTGTTCTTATCACGCTCTCGATGTTGTCAAAGCACTGTTTTATATTGAAGAGTATCCCTTCCTGAACAGCCCTGTAGCCTTCCCTTACATCATGCACGGACCCAACAAAACCATATCTTCTCCTTCCGCTCCAGGACGGGCTCCTCTCACCAAATACGAAAGGAAGAAATATAAGGTCACTTGTCTCTTTCGTCTCGAGGCTATCATATGAAATGTCTGTGAGGCAGTTTTCGTTCCTGTACCATTCTATGAGATTGGTCCCTGCATTTGTCGCCGCTCCTAGGAGCCTTCCATAGGGTGTCCTGTAAAGGAACAGTCCCTTGTCTCCTGAGATGCTTATATCTTCAGGAACATTCACTCTCATGGCGGAGCTCGTGCCTACGGACAGGGTCATGTCGTTACCTTCCGGCAGTGCTCCAAGCTGATTTGAAGCTCCGTCGGGAAGAGCTATCTGGATGAGTATATCCTTTTTTACTCCAAGCCTTTCCTTTGCACTTTCGGACATCGGAAGAAGTATCCTTTCATCAGCTATTTCAGGCAGTTCCTCCTTGGAAAGACCTGTAAGCTTCAGCATCTCTTCTGAATAGTCACTTGAGGAATTGTCCGCAAGTCCGCTTCCTGAAGCCATTGACCTTCCCGTTATGAGTTTTCCCGTAAAGAGAAGGTTAAGATATGATCCGAGGTCCCCTGCGATGCAGTCTTTCCTTGGCTTTGGATATCTCATGCTCTTGAAGAATGGATAGCAAGGATGCATCTGGCAACCTGTTATGTCAAAGAACCTATTGGAAAAGCCCTCAGTACCTTTGAATCTGTCCACATACTCGAGAGATCCGGTATCGGACCAGAGATAGAGCGGAGAGCATGTCTCGCCCTCCAATGTGAAAAATAAAAGACCGTGCCATGTGGTCACAAGGCATATGTAGTCAGGCACAAAATCTTCAAGTATTTTTCCTAAATACCTGAAAAGATCGTCCCTTAGGACTGCTGCATCCTGTGTGGTACCCATAAGGTCCACAGCGAGAGGATACGTCAATACATTTTTCTGTTCCTTATCTCTGTCATACAGAAGGAATTTATACGAGGAGGAACTGACCTCACAAACGATAGTTTTCATGCTCACATTATAAAAAGAAACCGGATATTTTGAAATACCCGGTCCTTTTCAGAGATCAGTTTTCACTGTTCCCGTTATTGTCCTCTTCCCTGTTGAAGATCCTGTTTATGACATCCTTGAGATCGATGCCTGTGGTCTCCTTAAGGGCTTCATTCACCTGGCTTGTGGTGTTCATGACATCATTTACAAGCTTTGTGGAATTTCCGTCTCCGTACATGACTATCCTGTCTGTCTTGGAGAGCGGTTCAGCAGCATTCTTTACTACTTCAGGAAGTGCATTCAGGTACATCTCAAGTATGGATGCCTCACCCATTGCCTTCTGGGCTTCAGCCTTCTTCTGGATGGCTTCTGCCTCAGCGATACCCTTTGCACGGATACCTTCTGCTTCCTGTTCCATGGCGTACTTCACTGCATCAGCCTCAGCCTTCTTTGCAAGGGCTGCCTGCTCAGCTTCGTATCTCTTTGCGTCAGCTTCTCTCTGTCTCTGTATGAGTTCAGCCTCGGCCATCTGCTGTGCACGGTACTTTTCCGCATCTGCCTTCTTCTTTATCTCAGCATCTAGCTTCTTTTCCTGAAGAGCGATCTCCCTTTCAGCAAGCTCAGCTTCCTTCTCTCTCTTTGCGATGTCGGCATTAGACGAAGTGATCTCTATGGTCTTTCTCTGCTCTTCCTGCTGGATCTGATAAGCTGCGTCAGCCTCAGCCATCTTGATGTCGGCACTTCTCTTAAGGTCTGCCTTTCTGATGATCATCTCATTGTTCTTGACGGCGATCTCAGTTTCAGCCTTTACCTTTGCATCATTGGCTTCCTTGTTGGCTGCAGCCTGGGCGATCTCGATGTCCCTTTCGCTTTCAGCCTTTGCTATGGCAGCGTTCTTCTTTATCTTTGTGATGTTGTCTATACCAAGGTCATCGATTATTCCGTTGGCATCCGTAAAGTTCTGTACATTGAAGCTTACCACGTCAAGTCCCATGGCAGCCAGGTCAGGCCCTGCATTCTCCTTTACCAGCTCTGCGAACTTCTGACGGTCACCGACCATCTCCTGAAGGTTCATGCGTCCTACTATCTCTCTCATGTTACCTTCAAGGACTTCCCTTGCGATGTTGGAGATGTACTCCGTAGGCTGGTTAAGGAAGTTCTGGGCAGCAAGCCTTAACTTCGCTGTCTCATTGCTGATCTTAACGTTTACGGCCGCATCAACATTGATGTTTATGTAGTCTGCAGTAGGTACTGCCGTGGACGTCTTTATGTCCACAGGTATCAGCTTGAGATTCAGTCTGTCCAGTCTTTCAAGGAAAGGTATCTTAACGCTTGCCTTGCCGATGACGACCCTGGATTCCTTACGAAGACCGGATATGATGTAAGCCTGATCCGGCGGAGCCTTTACGTAACCTGTGAATATGATAACCAGTATCAGTATCACTCCAAGTGCTATGAGCACTGTTCCAATAGGTATGATTCCAAATAACATTTTTATTTCCCCCTGTACATTATTTGTCTATCTATATTGTTATTATATAACATTATATTTAGTGATGATGTCCCCCAAAATGGCCTCCGTGAGGACCGTGTCCTCCAAATCCTCCCGGTCCGTGATGACCAGGCCCGCCAAATGGTCCAGGGCCATGGGGGCCTCTTGGGCCATGACCGAATCCTCCAAACATCCCAGGACCTCCGGGGCCGCCAAAGAACGGTCTTCTGTGTCTTCTGCCTCCCCCAAGAAGGCTCAGCAGCAAAATGGTTGAAAGTATTGACATTTCTTTTACCTCCTGTGTGTACGAGTTAATTTCCTAACTTCTTCCTTCTTTACCAGTAGTATCTTCTGTGCGGGCGGTAACCCCAGTGCCTGCAGAATCCAAAGGGCATGAACAGGAGCCTGAAGGGTAGTGTGATGATACCTACGATCAGTCCTATCAGTATCCTCAGGATAAACAGATCAAACATAAAACCTAAAAATCTTCTCATACTGCACCTCCTAATGGTTTATATTGGTCTGTGGTATGAAAGATACGGAAAGTCATAAAAAAAGACTTTTACAATATTTTCATACCGTAAAAGTCTTGCATTAAATTCTCAACGAATAGTCCTTCGACTAATGGGATGACGTTTTGGAAACCATCCAACTGATGGCTGCTACTCCCCTTTACAAATTCAATATACAAAAAGGGTAGGTTTTTGTCAAGTACCCTTTTTGGGTCACAAACGTTGTTAACAATATGTTCATCAGAGGAAGCTTATGTTCTGCCAGTGATTACTCCGAAACCTTATGGTCGCACATACTGCCCTGATGGCCTGATCCAGTACCATGGATATCCATGCACCGTATACTCCGAAACCGAATGTGAAGCAGAGAAGATAAGTTATTATCGGCCTTGCGATGGCGATGTCGAAAAGCGAATATGCAGCCACGAACTTTGTGTCTCCTGCCCCGCGAAGTGCTCCGGCATATATGAGATTCTGTGTCTGCACGAATCCCACGCAGGCCACGAAGTACATGAGGTTCTCACCCAGGTCTATTACAGCAGGATCTGATGAATAAAGTGCCACCAGTGGTCTTCTGAGCAGGAAATATATGAGAAATGCAATTATGTCTGTTACAAGACCTACTTTTCTTCCTGCACTGTTGTAAGCTATGACAAGGTCAGGCCTTCCCTGTCCCATCAT
>CACZNR010000154.1 GCA_902782475.1 uncultured Eubacteriales bacterium | reverse complement strand
CCATGTGTGTATTATATCATGCCATGTACACTTATGCACAGCATGATCGTATTTTCGATATGAAAGCCGCCTTTCATCCCACCACTAAAGTAGTGGGCTTTCCCGGCGCGTAATATTGTAAAAATCTCACCCCATCTTGCAGATGTCGCGGAGACCAGTCCGTCAATTTTTCCCTTCAAAATGCTTTACGACTGCATTTGCAGTGGAGAGATTTATGTCGGAAAAGGGATGACTCATAACACATGCGAAGCTCTAGTAAAAGATTCCCGGTACATCAGGATTATCTGCGTTTAATGCCTCCATCCTTTCTGTTGTAAAGTCCTCGCATACTTTCAGAAAATCTGGTTTTTTTATCTCCTACTATACGGATCCAGTTGTTTACGGCAAATGCTGCTATGTTCCAGAAGGAACGTGGAATAGCAAAGAGTTTATCTATGGTCTTGGACCCATGATGCGGTGTAGCTATGGTCGTTATGCTTGCAATTCTTTCTCCACATCCGAATGACGATGCTGCCATCCTCGCATCAAGGCCGCCTTTTGAATGAGCAATGATGTTTACCTTCTGTGAGCCCGATTCGTCAAGTATCTCATCGATACGCCTGGCTATTTCCTGTGCATTCGTCTCTATGCTTGTCCAGCAATCCTGAAGACCATAGTAGATCGTTGCACCCTTTGCCTCGAGAGCAGATGGTATCCGTCCCCAGTACACCGGCCACTTAAGGTCACGAAAGCCTGCGCCGTGGATGAATACCAGGGGATAAATTGTTCTGCATGACTCTGTCATAATTATCCTCACAATATCTGGCCCGTCACATTATATTCAAGGAAAACACGCCCTGATCCTTTACTTATTATTCTATGAACGTAGCCTCGTTGCCATGTCTTGGAAGCTGTGGAAGAGAGGTCATTTCTGAATGCCCGAATACGGCACTGCAGTATACTCTTTCATCTTCCTTCAGACCACATGAATACAGGTATTCAAGTACTGAGGGATCGTTCCTTAACCAGTTGACCTGATTTACATAGCAGCTTGAGATGCCAAGATCAGTTGCCTGAAGGAGCATGTTCTCAAGGCACAGCACACTGTCTGCCATGGCATTTGAGTAGCCGATCTTATTTGCCACCAGTATCAGCACCGGGGCACCATATGAGAAATCGTAGTCTTCTCTTCTGGAATTGTTCACGGTGTTAACCATGCTCTTGTACATGCCTTCATAGGGCTTCATCTTGGAAAACTCAGTCCTTATGATGCTGTTTAACTCACAGATCTTATCCCTGTTTGTGAACACAAGAAAATGAGAAGACTGGTTATTGCCTCCGCTTGGTGCATACTGTCCTGCTTTTACTATCATCTCCAGATGCTCTCTTGCAACAGTCCTGTCGCTGTATTTACGTATGCTCCTTCTTGCTCTTACCAATTCCCTGAAACTCATACCAAACTCCTTTCATGTCTCAACAGCCATTCTTTTCTGTCTGTTCCGCCTGCATATCCCGTAAGTGATCCGTCTGCACCGAGGACCCTGTGGCATGGAACGATTATGGAGATCCTGTTACGGCCGACTGCGTTTCCCACAGCCTGGGCGGACATGCTCTTCCTTCCGAGTACAGAAGCGATCTTTTTTGATATATATCCATAGGTAACGGTACTGCCGTAAGGTATCTTGAGAAGCTCCTTCCAGACAAGTATCTGGAAATCAGTCCCTATAAGTGAAAGATCAAGACAGCTTATGTCGGGGACTTCTCCTGAAAAATATGAATCAAGCCACCGAAAGACTCTGTCGTGATAGCCTGTGTGTACCCTTTCATATCCCTTTTCAAGGGAAGGGAAATACTCCTGCCCTTCAAGCCAGAGGCCATTCAGGGAATCCCCGGCCACTGATACAGTAAGCCTGCCTATGGGTGAAAAATAATCATCGATGTAATTCATGGTATCCTCCATTTAAAGTATATATGCATTTTGGAGAACAGAAAAGAGAGATGAAAAAAGATCTGCGGTATATGTGCTACTGCAGATCTTTTCTGGTCGAGGTAACAGGATTTGAACCTGCGACTTCTTCGTCCCGAACGAAGCGCGCTACCAAACTGCGCTATACCTCGTGATATGGAGCCAATGAGGAGATTCGAACTCCTGACCTACTGATTACGAATCAGTTGCGCTACCGACTGCGCCACATTGGCACATACAGAAAGATTATATTTTAGTAATGTATAAAAGTCAAACAAACTTAAAAAATAATTGCATATAAGGCTTTGAACTCTTTCTTGTGGAAAACAGCTGAAGATCATTGAAAAAGTGAAATCTCCATATGTGGGGAAGGATTCATTTCTTACGGCAGAATGGCATAAAAATGAAGGAAATGAAAGAGAACAAATTCATAAAAATTCATCATTGACATGT
>CACZNR010000153.1 GCA_902782475.1 uncultured Eubacteriales bacterium | reverse complement strand
GGTACCGTCATGGACAACATCCGTTACGGAAAGCTGGATGCAACGGACGAAGAGTGCATAGCAGCCGCAAAGCTTGCAAATGCAGATGACTTCATAACACGTCTTCCTGAAGGCTATGACACCATGCTTACAAACAACGGTTCACAGCTCTCACAGGGACAGAGACAGCTCATTTCCATTGCAAGGGCGGCAGTGGCAAATCCTCCTGTAATGATACTGGACGAAGCTACAAGCTCCATCGATACGAGGACAGAGGCCCTTGTACAGAAAGGCATGGACAACCTCATGAAGGGAAGGACGGTATTTGTCATAGCACACAGACTGTCAACGGTAAGGAACTCAAATGCAATAATGGTACTTGACCACGGAAGGATAATAGAGAGAGGCACCCACGATGACCTCATAGCCCAGAAGGGCGTATACTATCAGCTCTATACAGGTGCATTCGAGCTTGAATAAGGATATAATTAATCTCAGCCACATGGCTGAGATTTTTTGACGGAGGAAACAATGGGTTTTTCAGGATATCTGGACGGACAGAGAAAAAACTGCAGGGAACTGGTGGAAGAACTTGGAAAGAGTTTCTCATATGTCAGCATACTTGGAACGGATGTATCCGCTTCCGTATACAGGGCTGACATAAAGAGCTCACTGGCAAGGGACGGAAACGGTGAATGCGGTTTCGTAGTAAAGATGCATAATAACGATGCCTTCTACGAGTATTCATTGAATGACATAAGCGGAGACAAGAAGGCTCTTGCTGAAAGGATACTGGAGGGCATTGGCATAGATGAGGAGCTTAAGGGAAGGACCATCACCGCAGGAGATGTAAGTGATGTATCCCTTAAGGAGGACTTCTCAAGGGAGAATGACCATGCTGACTATACGGACAAGGACTTAATAGACGTATGTCATGATCTTTCAAAGAGGTTGAAGGAGGCTGATGAGCATGTACTCAATGCCTTCTCCATAATACAGACCCTTGAAGTGTCAAAGCTCTTCATATCGAAGGAAAAGGAGCTCTCACAGGTATATGGCTGGGCAAACGGCATACTGATGGTGATATATTCAGACGGCAAGACAATCCAGGCAAGACATGTTGAAGGTGAGAACGACATAGCAAAGATCATTGAAGGCATGTACAACAGCACTGAGAAGGTCATAGACCTTGCAAGGCATCTTGTGACAGCAAAGCCCATAGAGCCCGGAGTATATGACGTAATAACAGACAGCTCCATTACAGGCCTCATTGCTCACGAAGCATTCGGACACGGAGTGGAGATGGACCAGTTCGTAAAGGACAGGGCACTTGCAAAGAACTACATGGATGACTATGTGGCTTCGGAGATAACGAACATGCACGACGGTGCAGCAGCAACACACTCTGTGGCATCATACTTCTTCGATGATGACGGAGTGCTTGCAAATGATACCCAGATAATACGTAACGGAAAGCTGGTGGCAGGACTTTCAGACCTCACATCCGCAACTGAGCTTGGAACAGAGCCTTCAGGAAACGGAAGAAGGGATTCCTACAAGAGAAAAGCATATTCCAGGATGACCAATACCTTCTTTGAAGCAGGCAAGGACAAGCTGGAAGACATGATAGCTTCGGTCAAGCACGGCTACATGCTTTTTGATACCAACAACGGAATGGAGGATCCAAAGAACTGGCAGATACAGTGCACGGCTGAATACGGCATAGAGATAGTGGACGGAAAGCTTACGGACAACTATGTATCTCCTGTTGTAATGAGCGGATACGTGCCGGACCTTCTTAAATCGATATCCATGATATCCGATGAGTTCAAGGTCATCGGTTCAGGAATGTGCGGAAAAGGCTACAAGGAATGGGTAAGGGTCTCAGACGGAGGTCCAAATCTTAAATGCAGGGTGAAACTGGGATGAAAGACATAATAAGACTTTTAAATGACGATAAGGCACTCAGCGGCTACAGGGTAGTGGACAGGACAACGGATTCATACGAGCTCTTCTTCGTACATGAAAAGCTTGAGACCGTAAGATCCACATCGACTGCTGACAGTGAAGTGACTGTATACATAAAGCACGACGGATATCTGGGAGAGTCTTCATTCAATCTCTATGAGTCCATGGATGAGGATGCCATAAGGGAAAAGATAGACACTGCCGCCTCAAGGGCCATGCTCATAAACAATGAGCCTTATGAGCTGCCAAAGGGAGGAAAACTTGACGTTGAGCTTCCAACGGACCTTGACAGGTATGACCGCAGGGAGCTTGGAAGAAAGATAGCTGATGCAGTATTCTCATGCTGCAGTGAAGGAGCTACAATAAATGCCCTTGAGGTATTCATCTACACTGATACAAGAAGGATCAGGAATTCCAACGGTCTCGACAAGAAGGAAAAGGTAAACAGGGTCATGATAGAAGCCATACCTACATTTACTGATGACCATCAGTCAGTGGAGCTCTATGAAGACTACCGCTTCACCTTCTTTGATGAGAAAAAGCTGAAGGAGGAGATATCTGAAAAGCTCAGGGAAGTAAGCGACAGGGTAAAGGCTTCAAAGCCGGAGACTCCAATGGACATCGATTGTGTCATAAAGGGTCATGAAGTAGCTAGGCTCATGGATGAACTTGCATACGACCTCTCTTATGCTTCAGTGTATCAGCACATGAACCTCAGAAGCAAAGGGGACCTTCTCCAGAAGGAAGATACCGGTGCTGACAGGATCACACTTACCATGAAGGGAATAGTGGAAGGAAGCGAGTGTTCATCCCATTTCGATGATGATGGTACAGAGCTTAAGGATACATGCATAATAAGGGACGGTAAAGTAGCTGACTATTTCGGCTCTAACAGATTCGGACAGTATCTTGGTATAGAGGAACCTTCAGGAAGCCTTCCATGCATGGAGATGGGAAAGGGTACACTTACTGAAAAGGAACTTGAAGATGACAGATATCTTGAACTGGTATCCCTGTCTGGTCTTCAGGTGGAGCTCTATTCCGATTACATCGGAGGAGAGATAAGGCTTGCGTACCTGCATGAAAACGGCAGGGTAACACCTGTTACAGGCATCACCATGAGCGGAAAACTGAGTGAAGTACTGGATGCTCTTCGCTTCTCTTCGAAGACCGGAGTTTCAGGAAGCTTCATGGGACCGGAGAAGATGCTCTTAAAGAACATGCATGTTCTCTGATGAAGGAGGAAGTTGATAATGGCTATAAAGGTATATGGAAGTAACGTTTGTCCGGGATGTCTCAGGTTCATAAATGTACTCACATCCCATAACATCATGCCTGCATTCATAAATGTCACAGGCTCCATAGATCATCTGAAGGAGTTCATAGATTTCCGTGACAAAAGTCCTCTCTTTGATGATGTGAGAGGGACAGGTAGGATAGGATTTCCTCTTATACAGCTTGAGGACGGCACATACACAAGGGATGTGAACAAGGTCCTTGAAGATCTCGGAATAGACGAGAGGATCGATTACAGTATTACGCGCCGGGAAAGCCCACTACTTTAGTGGTGGGATGAAAGGCGGCTTTCATATCGAAAATACGATTATGCCGTGCATAAGTGTACAT
>CACZNR010000152.1 GCA_902782475.1 uncultured Eubacteriales bacterium | reverse complement strand
GATACAGGTGTGATCCCTGTACCGGATGAACCGCAGCAGGAAAAGGAAGAGGACATTAAGGACAAGGTGGCATTCTGTGTGTCGGAGAGATACAGGGATATTCTGAAAGACTTTTTTTCAGGAGATGGCTTTGTATTTCTCGACGATATCAGTGATGCCGGAGAAAAGGATGTCATAGTTACTGAAAAAAAGATGTCCTGGGATGTGCCTGACGGCAGGAGAGTATACTATATCGAAGACCTGGAAGGTCTTTCTGAATCTGTAAATGACATCTGTGATTATCTCAGGGCTGATCTGGACAGAAGGAACATATATATCCATTCCTTTGCTGCAGGGACAGGGATGGACAGCGGATGCCTTGAGTTGATAAGGAGCTACTGCTCAGAGAGGAACATCAGCTTCTTCACGGTGAATGATGCTTCTGACATGGAAAAGCTGCTTTTCGATCATCCTGAAGGATTTGCGTACATAGCGTCTGATCCGGAAGAAGCAGAGCTCATGAAGGAAAAGATGATAGATGCCGGAGCGCAGCACCTGGTATCACTGTTCTCCATGGGATGGAACAATAACATAGAAGAGGACATAAGGAAAGTGATGGTATCCGGTGCACTGGTTCTGGACAGGAGGACACTTGCTGACAGGATACTTGAAAGCATCGGGAAGAAAGAGACGGTAGGCAGGAAAGCATTATTCATCGTCGGCAGGGACAACATTGATTCAGAGGAGATATCTGATATCCTGGGATCCATTGAAGAATGATCTTTATACTGCACATGACTTGATTAGAAAGAATTTTTGAGATAATATTAACAAAATTCCATTGAGAGAGGACCTATGAAGGACGTTGTTATAAATGTAAAGGGCATGCTCAGCCAGAACGGATATGAAGAGGAGACGGAGTTTTCCACTCTCGGTCAGATGAGGACTGAAGAGGGGAAGACCGTTTTGTCGTACGTCGGAATGTTCGGCAAGAATGATGTCACGGAAGTGACCATCGAGAATGGGTATGTTGTCCTCAAGAAAGAGGATGAGACCTTTGGGGATGCCGTCATAGTGCTTGAAGAGAACAAGGTCTATTCATGCTATTACAACACTCCTCTTGGTCTGATAAACCTCACTGTATATCCTACAGTCATCCATATCTTTGAGGATGGAAATGAAGGATGTATCGAACTGGAATACATATCCACCATAGGCGACAATCAGTCCACCAACAGACTGGTGGTTACCTATTGCAAACAACAGGATTAAGGAGTGCTGATCACGATGATTATAAGATGGATAGCACATTCATGTTTTCAGCTTGCTTTCAAGGAAAAGACCATATTGACCGATCCTTTTGAAGGTATCGGCTATGAGATGCCTGACATAGATACGGACATAGTGACTGTTTCCCATCAGCATTTTGATCATAATGCGGTCGGAAAGGTGAAGAGCTATTCCGTTCTTCTGGACAGACCGGGACACTATGAGTACGATGATATGGTGATAGATGCCATACCGTCGTTCCATGATGAGTGCTGCGGAGAAAAAAGAGGCAGTAATCTCATATTCACTGTCGGGGCTGAAGGGCTCAAAGTGACACATCTCGGAGATCTTGGTCACCTCCCTTCGGAAGAGCAGTATGAAGCCATTAAGGGTACGGATGTGCTCATGGTGCCTGTAGGAGGAAACTATACCATTGATGCTGAAAAGGCCTTTGAGATATGCAAGACAATAAGGCCAAACATAATAATCCCCATGCATTACAGGACGGAAGGCCTCACTGTGGATATTGAAAAGGGATATCACTTTGAGGAACTGGTAAAGGGATACTTCGATGTTGCACATGTGCACAGGGATGAGATGGAGATCAGGAAGGATGATCTCAAACACAATACCAGAGTAGTATATCTGGCAAACAGATATGTGGATGCAGACTGAGCGGAGAGAGATCTCCGCTTTTTCTTGACAATCACTGCTGTTTTTAGCATAATATCGCTGTTAGGAAGATTTCGTAAAGTAGTAAATTATTTCATTCAATATTCCCAATCTTTAATCGAACATATATTGGAGTTGTTTATATGGATTTAGAAATTTTATCTGGTAAGACCATAGCCGATTTGAGAGAGATCGCGAAGGTGATAGGGCTCAAGTCTGTTTCGGGTCTGAAAAAAGACGAGCTCATAAGGCGTATAGCAGACATGAGCTCAGCTCCTGAGCAGGCAGAACAGTCTGCAGCTGTCTCGGAGAATGAAGAACCAGCACAGGAAGAAGAGAAACCTGTAAAAAAGAGACCAGGAAGAAAGAAAAAGGAACAGACAGCAAAGCAGCCTGGCAAGAGAGGCAGAAAGCCTAAGAATCAGACTGTGGTTGTAGAAGAAGAAAAGGTAAGTGAGCCGGCTCCTGCAGAGAAGGAAGATGTTCCTGTAAATGCAGAAAATGAACCGCAGCAGGAAGAGACAGAAGCAGCTGAGGCAGCTGAAACAGCAGAAGCACCTGAGACACCGGAAGGACCTGTTGCTGAAGGCATACTTGAGATACACCCGGACGGATATGGGTTCCTCAGAAACAAGAATTACCTCCCCGGCAGTGAGGATGTCTACATCTCAATGATGCAGATAAGAAAGCTTGGTCTGAGACAGGGCGACAAAATAAAGGGAAAGACAAGGCCTCCTAAGGAAGCTGACAGATTAAGGGCTATCCTTTATGTCGATACCATAAACGGACTTCCTGTAAGGGATTCCCTCAGAAGAAAGAACTTTGAGGATCTGACACCTATATTCCCTGAAAAAAGATACACTCTTGAGAATCCGTCAAATGAAGCAGACGTGACTTCAAGACTCATAGACCTTGTGGCCCCCATAGGAAATGGACAGAGAGGTCTTATAGTGGCTCCGCCAAAAGCAGGAAAGACCACAGTCCTAAAGAACATAGCAAACGGGATAACAACAAATTACCCGGATGTTGAACTGCTGGTACTGCTCATAGACGAGCGTCCTGAAGAAGTTACGGACATGCAGAGATCCATAAGGGGTGAAGTTATCTATTCCACATTCGATGAGAAGCCTGAGAACCATACAAGGGTCGCAGAGATAGTGATGGAAAGAGCAAAGAGACTAGTGGAGATCGGAAAGGACGTAGTGATACTTCTGGACAGCATCACAAGGCTTACAAGAGCTTACAACCTTACAGTGCCGCCGTCAGGCAGGACACTTACCGGAGGACTTGATCCTAGTGCACTTTACGCACCGAAGCGTTTCTTCGGAGCAGCAAGGAACATAGAGAACGGCGGAAGCCTTACGATAATAGCAACGGCTCTTGTGGATACAGGAAGCAGGATGGATGATTTCATATATGAAGAGTTCAAGGGAACAGGCAACATGGAGCTCCATCTTGACAGGAGACTTTCGGAAAAGAGAGTATTCCCGGCACTTGATCTTGTTAAATCCGGTACCAGAAGAGAAGAGATGCTTCTTGATGAAGAAGAGCTCCAGGGCTCTGTGGTCATGAGAAGAGTCATGGGAAATGGTGAATCCACTGATGGTACAGAACAGCTGATCCAGCTCATGAGAAGGACCAGAAACAACCAGGAATTCCTGCATCACATGAGACAGGTGCAAAAATCCTGGGAAAATCAGGGATTTAAATTGACAAAGAAATAATTTGTATGTAGAATATTAAACTGCGACACAGAAACAGAAATGTGTTGCAATATGAGGAAAAAGTGATATACTTTTCCTTGCTAAAAATGTGAAAGAGGTGAGTATAAATGAAACCTGGTATACATCCTGAATATGGTGAATGCGTAGTACGTTGCGCATGTGGGGCAACTTTCACAACTGGTTCAGTTAAGAAAGAGATAAGAGTAGATGTTTGTTCACAGTGCCACCCGTTCTTTACAGGAAAACAGAAATTGGTTGATACAGGCGGGCGTGTTGATCGTTTCAAGAAGAGATACGGCATCGACAAATAATAATTTAATGAAAAGATATAGACCAATTAGTTTGACTGTACTGATTGGTCTTTATTTTTAACTGAGGAAAAGACATGAGAAAAACAAATATAGGCGGCCAGGGAGTGCTGGATGGCATAATGATGCGTTCCGAGAAGAAAAGTGCACTGGCTGTGAGAAAGGAAGACGGGACCATAGGTCTTGAAGTGTGGGACAATCCCTCACATGAATCCCTGATCTACAGGATACCTGTGGTACGCGGGATCTTCAACTTTGTCGGGATGCTTTTCAACGGGACAAGGGTACTTCTCCGTTCTGCTGAACTTACCGGTAACGATGATGAAGAGTACGTTCCTTCCGCCATGGAAAAGAAGATAGCGGAAAAGACCGGTAAAAAGAGCGAGGATGTCATGATGCTTTTTGCAGTAGTGGTATCACTTGCGCTTTCCATCGGACTCTTTTTCCTTCTGCCTACTCTCGTAGCAAATCTTTTCAGAAATGTCATAACGAGTCCCTTCGTCATGAATCTCATCGAGGGGATAATAAGGATAGTGATCTTCCTGACATATGTTTTCCTTATATCCTTCATGAAGGAGATAAAGACGGTGTTCAGGTATCACGGTGCCGAACACAAGACCATAACATGCTATGAGATGGAGCTGCCTCTTGATGCAGCACATGTAAAGCAGCAACCACGCCTTCATCCAAGATGCGGGACGAGCTATCTGCTGCTGGTGATGATAATCTCAACACTGATATATTCCCTGTTCCCATGGGTATCGAATCTGCTGCTCAGGTTCCTTACCAAGCTGCTTCTCCTGCCACTCATAGCAGGGGTGTCCTATGAGATCCTTAAGCTTCTTGCCAGATACGACAATCCTCTGACCATAGCGCTCAGATGGCCTGGAATGCAGCTTCAGAGACTTACTACAAGGGAACCGGATGAAGATATAATCAATGTAGCCATAGTGGCTTTTGAAGCAGCTCTTGGAGAAAAATCGGAACAGGAGCTGAATGATATGATGGACAGATTCAGCCTCCGGAAGGAAGAAGAAAGTGAAGTTTCCTGAACTGTCTGTATATATAAAAGGAAAACTCAGTGACTG
>CACZNR010000151.1 GCA_902782475.1 uncultured Eubacteriales bacterium | reverse complement strand
GCAGCACCGATGGTGTTTCTGGTAAAATGAGCCACCATGTTGACTATGGCCGTAGAAGGTACACCAAAATTCACGATCAGCTTTGATATGAACGTTGCGACTTTGTCATCTATGAGCTTCCTGTAAGACAGAAAATATCCCACTGCCATGACTATGAACAGTGTGACTACGATACTGACAGCATCAAGCATTTCTGACCTCCTCAGACTAATGTCTTGAATTCTTCAAGGGCTCTCCTGAATTCCTTCATGCACAGATCCACTGCTTCGCCGACATTAATTGAGGCATCCCCGAGGATATCTATCGGGAACTTGCTTCCGCCTGCGCACAGGAATCTTCTGTATCTTTCCTTCATCGAAGGATCGCTCTCAAGTTTGCTCACTATGGCAGAAGCACAGGAGAACCCTGTAGCATACTTGTAGACATAGAAAGCATTATAGAAATGAGGTATCCTTGCCCATTCATATGATATGGTCCTGTCATCCCCCATTGCCTTCCCATGATAAAGGGAATTGAGTTTGAAGTACATCTCATTCATGGAATCAACAGTAAGGGCATTTCCCTTCTCTATCTCTTCATGGGACATCATCTCAAACTCGGCAAACATCGTCTGCCTGAGGACTGTAGTCCTGAACTGATCTATATAATGGTTTAACACATATTTCTTGAGCTCCTTATCCTCTGTCGTCCTGAGAAGGTACTTTGTAAGAAGTATCTCATTGACAGTGGATGCTACTTCCGCAACGAATATGACATATCCTGATGTGGAATAAGGCTGGGAAGCATTGGAAAAATAGGTGTGCATTGAGTGCCCAAGCTCATGTGCAAGTGTGAACACGGAATCAAGATCGTTCCTGTGATTGAGAAGTACATACGGGTGTGTTCCGTATACTCCCCATGAATATGCTCCGCTCCTCTTTCCCGGTGTTTCATAGACATCTATCCACCTGTCAGTGAATGCGGTCTTTAATATCTCTATGTAGTCATCTCCAAGTATCGGAAGAGCACTCAACACCATGTCCCTTGCCTGCTCAAAGCTGTATTTGTATTCAGCTGTATCCATGAGAGGAGCGTAAATGTCGTACATCTGCATGTCATCTGCTGCAAGTACCTTCTTTCGAAGATCCATATACTCATGCATGGTATCCAGATTATTGTGAACATTATCGATGAGATCGTGATAGACACTTAAGGGAACATCATCTTCAAAAAGAGCAGCCTCCATTGCACTTTCATATCCTCTCGCCCTTGCATAGAAGACATCCTTCTTTACAGAGTTTGAATATGTAGCAGCTATAGTATGTATGTTCTTTCTGTAAGTATCATAGTACTGCTGAAATGCTTTTTTCCTAAGCTCCCTGTCTCCACTGGAAAGGTATTCGAAATAACTTGCATGACTTAAAGGAAGCTCCTCGCCATTGTGATGTATGGTACCGAAATCCATATCCGCATTGTTCAGCATTCCGAATATCTCCTGTGGTCCGTCAGCAAATTCACCAACACCTGCCAGTATCCTTTCCTCCTTCTCACTAAGGATATGTTCCTTCTTGCGGAGTATCTTTGAAAGCTCAAAGGAGAATTCCTTAAGCTGAGGATCCTCTATATACTTTTTCATCGTCTCTTCAGGGATCTCAAGAAGAAGCGGGTCCAGATAGGCAAGAGTGCTTCCAAGTCTTACTGCCAGGCTCTGAGCCCTGGATGTCTGTGCCTGATATTTTGACACCTTTCCATCCTCATCTTTTCTCATTGAAGAATATACTATGAGCCTTTCCATGTGGAAGTTGGCTTTCTCTATCTTTTTGAGTCCTTCATAAAGCTCTGATGCTCCGGTTGCAATACTGTCCTTAAGGGCGGCCAGGTCAGGGATCATCGCTTCAGTCTCCCTGTATTCCCTTTCCCACTCTTCATCATCAGGAAATATGTCTTCAAGTTTCCATTTGTATCTTTCCTCTATCTGATCTCTTGTCATGAATCAGTCCTCCGTGGTTATTATATTCTTGAAATCTTCAGGCTTCCCGGAAATGCGGTTAGCTTCATTAAGTACATACTCTATGGCATCATCCACACTGTCTGTAACATAAAAAAGGGCCTTTCCCTCTTCCTTAAGGAATCCTTCTGCCACTATCTGGTCCATGAGTTCGATCAGATGGTCATAGATCCCATTTATGTTAAGCAGCACCAGAGGTCTTGTGTTGAATCCCAGCTGTTTCGCGGTCAGTGTCTCAAAAAACTCTTCAAATGTGCCGATCCCTCCCGGGAGCGTTATGAAACCATCCGCCATCTCAGCCATCATCTGTTTTCTTTCCCTCATGGTCTCCGTATATATGAGTCTAGTGCAGCCTTCAAAAACCACTCCATCAGTTTCAAAGAATTCAGGAACTATGCCTATGAGTTCCCCGTTCTCAGAAATGACCCCATTTCCTACCGCTCCCATGACTCCGTATTTTCCAGCTCCATATATGACTCCGACACCTTTTTTGGCCAGTTTTGCTCCAGTTTCAAATGCGCTGTCAAGATATATCCTGTCAAGATAAGCACTTGATGCACCATAACAACATATCCTCATAACGGTACCTCCCTGTTCTGGTCTCTCATATTATACTATACGGCACTTGCATGTTAAAGAAAGCAGTAACATACTATATGCATAAAAGTCCTTTTGTATAAGGGTTTTCGAAGGTGCTTTCTGTTTACAAAAGCTCTTCCGATATGCTATATTTAAATGCACGGATTTTTTATATTAACGGAGAAATTATGGATTATATAAAGGAAATATGCACACTTATAAGCAGCCGGACTTCTCTTGCTGAAGATCAGGTCAAAGACCTTGTGGAAGTTCCCAAGGATCTTGACAAGGGCGACTACTCAATGCCCTGTTTCAAGCTGGCAAAGGAGATGAGGAAAGCTCCACAGATGATAGCTTCTGAGATAAGGGATGCCATCATCTCAGATCTTCCTGAATGCTTTGAAAAGGTCGAAGTTGTTGGCGCATATCTTAATTTCTTCCTTTCGAAGCTCAGCTTTACTACATCCACTATTTCAGAGGTCCTTTCAGATCCTGAAGGTTATGGCTCTTCGACTATGGGAGAAGGAAAGAATGTAGTCATCGACTATTCTTCCATAAACATTGCAAAGCCATTCCACATAGGACACCTGAGTACTACGGTCATTGGAAATTCCCTGTACAAGATCTTTAATTATCTTGGTTACAATTCTATTGGCGTAAACCATCTTGGTGACTGGGGGACTCAGTTTGGAAAGCTGATATCTGCCTATAAGAGATGGGGTGACAGGGAAACAGTTGAAAAAGGCTCCATCCATGCACTTCTTGACTTATATGTACGTTTCCATGAAGAAGCAAAGAAGGATCCGGCCCTGGATGATGAGGGCAGATATTATTTCAAGAAGATAGAAGATGGAGATCCTGAAGCCATGGAGCTGTTTGAATGGTTCAAGGAACTCACCCTTAAGGAAGTACAGAAGATATATGATCTTCTGGATGTACACTT
>CACZNR010000150.1 GCA_902782475.1 uncultured Eubacteriales bacterium | reverse complement strand
ACCTCGATGACTTCAGGGCTGTCCTTTATCTCTATCTCTGTATCCAGAAGGGAGATGACCCTTTCAGCTGATGCCTGGGCATTCTGAAGCTCGGCAAATATGGATGACAGAGTCTGTATAGGCTCAAAGAACTGTGATGTATATGTGATGAATGTGGACAGGGTTCCAAAGGTAATGAAGCCCCCAAGCACTTCCACGCCACCTACTCCAAGTGCAAGTGCAGTTCCAACAGAGCTCAGGAACAGGACGAATGGCATGAATATTGCATTGAGCCTTGCAGCCTTTCCTGACTCCTTTCTCATGTCTCCCGTAAGGACCTTGAAATCATCAAAGTTCTGATCCTCCCTTACGAGGGTCTTGGTGGTCATTGCACCCATAATGCCTTCGTTGTAGGCACTGGTGATCCTGGAGTTTATCCTTCTTACTATCCTGTACTGATGGAGTATCTTTGTCCTGAAATAGACAGCCACAGCCACAAGTACAGGTATGACAGCCAGTGTTATGAGAGCAAGCTTTACGTTCAGCTGGAACATGGATATGATGCATCCCACTATGAAAGTCAGTGACAGAAGTATGTCGACTATGCTCCATGCTATCATTTCAGAGAGCCTGCTGGTGTCACTGAGGACCCTTGCCATGATGTATCCAACAGAAGTCTTGTCATAGTATGAGAATGAAAGGTTCTGGAGCTTTTCAAAGGTCTCCTGCCTTATCTCATAGGACATGGTGAGCTCCAGATTGCTGCCCCATCTTACAAAGAGGATGGAACCTACTGACTGAAGGATGATGGCCAGCACTGATATCAGCAGATACCTCCAGAAGCCGTCAACGTTCCTGCTCTCGATGAATGTATCTATGGCATACTGTGTGAGCCTCGGATACAGCACGTCTATGAAGGAAACAAGGAAAAGACAGACAACTATGCCTATCACAAGCCCCTTATGTCTCATGGCATATTTGAAGAGCCTGTTCCAGACCTTCAGGTCGACTTTCTGATTCATATCTTCTTCGTTGAGATAATTCATTGTTCATTTCCTCCTTCCTTTTCTCTTCTGAATGTTCCGGTAGCTTCCTGGATCTTTGCCGTACGGCTGTAGAGACCGTCCTTTTTAAGAAGCTCTTCGTGAGTGCCTTCCTCCACCAGCCGGCCTTTGTCCAGGACCAGTATCCTGTCAGATTCCATAAGGGTGGAGATCCTGTGTGAGATTATGAAGGTCGTACTCATGCCCCTGATGTTCCTGAGAGCCTTTCTTATGGACTGGTCAGTCTCAGTATCCACGGCGCTCATTGAATCATCGAATATGAGGATAGGGGTCTTTCTCATGAGGGTCCTTGCAATGGCGATCCTCTGCTGCTGGCCGCCTGACAGTGTGACGCCTCGCTCTCCCACCATTGTGTCGTAGCCCTGATCAAAGGACTGTATGACGTCATGGACTGATGCTATCCTTGCGGCATTGTATACATCCTCGTCGCTGGCAGAAGGATCTGTGATCCTTATATTGTCCATAATGGTCCTGGAGTAAAGGAACGGCTCCTGAAGCACTATTCCTATGTTCTTTCTCAAATGCTTGTACTCTATGTCGTTTATGTCAGTATCATCAAGATAGATGTGTCCGCCAGTAGTGGTATACAGTCTCTGCATGAGCTGTACAAGGGAGGACTTTCCGGAACCGGTGGATCCGAGTATGCCGATGGTCTCTCCGGACCTTACCTCAAAGCTTATGTCCTTCAGCACTTCGTCAGGATAGTCATATCCGAAATCAACATGCTCAAATCTCATGTTACCCTTTATCTCAGGCTTGAGGGCCTTTCCAGGTTCCTGTTCAAGAGGAGCATTGAGTATGTCATCTATCCTCTGCATTGCCACGCTTGCCTTGCTCATGTCGGCAAGGACTCTTCCGAGCTGTCTTACAGGCCATGTGAGGGCTCCTGTATAACTGGAGAAGAGAAGCACGTTGCCAAGGGTAAGGGCTCCGCTGGTGGCAGCCACGTAGATGGCAGCACTTGTGGAGATGATGATCTGCAGATAGCAGAGGGCATCCGTACCGCCCCAGTAAAGTGACATGAGCTCCATGATGTGCTGGAACTTATCCCTGTTGTCAGCATTCCTTCTGGTGAACTTGTCCATCTCTGAACGCTGCTGTCCGAATGCACGTACGACCCTTATGCCCGTAAGGTTCTCCTGAAGGGTAGCTGAGAGCTTTCCTTCGGCCTCGTCTGCGATGAGGAAATTCTTTCTTACGTTTTTGAAGTAGAAGAAAGATATTATGAATATCACAGGCAGTGCACATACGGAGAGGAGCGTTAGCTTCACGTCTATTGAAAGAAGTATGGCTGTTGCACCGACTATCCTTACTACTGTCCTTACGATCTCAAGGAACTGGACGCTTACGAAACGCCTAACGGTCTCGACATCGGAACTGCATCTCTGCACCAGGTCTCCCACGGAAGTGTGTTTATGATAGTCATATGGTACGTTCTGAAGATGGTCATAAAGCTCATTTCTCAGTCTCATGGCGGAACTTTCAGACATGTAGTTCAGTGAACGGGCACGTATGTAGCTGAATATGCCGTTGAGTATGGCGATCACAAGTATGATCACGGCAGGTATGTAAAGGTGAGAGACAAGATACTCTCTTCCTCCCGTGAGATCCACTATCCACTGAACTATTCCCGGAAGCTCAACATCCTTTCCTGCAATGACGAAGTCTATGGTATAGCTCGTTACAAGAGGTGTTGCATATCCGAGAAGTATCGTGATTATGACTGAGATTATGGAAATTAAAAGATACCTTTTGTATCCATGGGTGATGTGTCCCACCAGCTTCCAGTTGAAGGACACCTTGCCCCTGTTTTCTTCATTCATAAATAATTCCCTCCAAATCCTTACATATTATACAATATAACTCGTATCAGACACATCAAAACAGGGTAGACCAGTGGTATAAAAAAGCATTATCTGCCCGTTATGGAATGAAGAAAGTACATAAACTATATGAATAAAAATCTGAATATTAACAAAAAAGGATTTCAAAAAACTTTTCGGTCAGATTCGTTCCAAGTCCGAAAAACACTTTTATGAAGCCAAAAAACAGGGCTTAAGCCGAACCTTTCAAATGCTTGACTATGTATTCTCAAAATGTTAATATAATTTAAACAAAAAATATATTCGGGGTATGAGATGCTATTGATGTCTTTTTTTATGTGAACCTTTTCAGATCCGGATATTGAGGAAGGAACAACAACAGTTTTATATAAAGTTTCCCAAAAAAATATAAACGATGGTGGTGATGTAAGAAAATGTCAGTACTTTTAAAAATGGAAAAAATTAATAAGTTTTTCCCTGGAGTACATGCCTTGACCGATGTTGACTTAGAGGTTAACGAAGGCGAAGTTCATGCCCTTATCGGTGAGAACGGAGCTGGAAAGTCAACCTTGATGAAATGCTTGACCGGTGTTTACAAGGCAGATAGCGGTACGATCACTTTCAATGGAGAACCATGGGAAGTATCTAACCCAAAGGAAGCTACAGACAAGGGAATTAGTATAGTCCATCAGGAATTCAACCTAATGCCTGCTCTTACTGTCAAGGAAAACATCTATGTTGCTAGAGAGCCTAGAAAAGGCGGCGGCTGGCTTATGGATGATGAGGCAATGAGAAAAGGCTGCAAAGAGTTGATGGAAAGAGTTGAGTTCGAACTCGATCCAGATCAGGAGGTTCAGTACCTCTCAACAGCTCACTGTCAGATGGTTGAGATTTTAAGAGCTTTATTAACTGATGTTAAGCTGTTAGTTCTTGATGAGCCTACTTCATCTCTTACTGCAGAAGAAACAGAACTTTTGTTCAAGACCATCAGGACACTGAGAGACAGAGGAGTTTCTATCATCTATATCTCACACAGACTTGACGAGTTTGAACACATTGTCGACAGAGTTACAGTTCTCAGAGACGGTCAGACTGTAGGAACAGCAAATTATAAGGATCTCGGACTTAACGATATGATCCGTATGATGATTGGCCGTGAGATGACAGAGCAGTATCCTGAAAGACATGCTAAGATAGGCGACGTAGTTCTTGAAGCTAAGAACTTCGTAAGCGCTAAGCTGCACGATGTATCACTGTACGTTAGAGCCGGAGAAGTTTTGGGAATGTCCGGACTTATCGGTGCAGGAAGAACAGAGTTTGCTAGAGCAATCTATGGTGCAGACAAGAAGAATGCAGGAGATCTTTACCTGCGTGGAGAAAAGATTGAGATTAAGAACCCTGCTGATGCAGTTAAGTACAACATCGCTTATCTGTCAGAAGACAGAAAGAGAGACGGCTTGATGCTTAACCAGGGTGTTGACTTCAATACTTATATTGCAAACCTTAGGGAATATTCACATACAGGTCTTGTAGATGACCATGCAATCAACAATACAGTTGACAGCTTCATAGACAGACTTGAGATCAAGACCCCTAGCCACAAACAGTGGACACAGTATCTGTCAGGTGGTAACCAGCAGAAAGTCCTAGTTGCTAGATGGTTATGCAAGAAGTCAGACGTTATTATATTCGACGAACCTACAAGAGGTATCGACGTAGGATCTAAGTATGAGATCTATAAACTCATCAATGAGTTGGCAGAGAACGGTGCTGCAGTAATAATGATTTCATCAGAAATGCAGGAAGTTCTGGGAATGTCAGACAGAATCATGGTTATGTACGAAGGTAATGTAACCGGTGAGATCGACATCAAGGATGCTAACCAGGAAATTCTGATGCACATGGCATCAAATACTTATGAACAATATAAAGCTAGTCTCAATCAGGAGGGTTAATTAAGATGGCTGAAAAAGTAAAGAAAAAGAAAGTAGTAGATAGCGGAAGCGCCAAGGGTCAGCAGATAACAATGTTGCTGGTTATTCTGGCAATCTGCGTATTATGGACAATAATGTCACCATTCTTCTTAACAGTTGATAACTTCGTAACAGTCGTTCACACAATGTGCGTTACAACAGTTGCAGGTTATGCTATGACAATTTGTTTGATCAATGGTGGTGTAGACCTTTCACTTGGTTTCACAATCTGCTTAAGTGGTATCACTACAGCAATGGTAGTTTACGACTTCTATGGCAAGAAGGACAGTACAGGATCAATAGCAATCGCTCTTCTGGTTGGTATTGGAACAGGTATTTTGGTTGGATTAATAAACGGTATCGTAGTTGCAAAGTTCGGTTTACCACCTTATCTTTCAACACTGGCTATGCAGATGGTCCTCAGAGGACTTGCTTACCTGCTCCCAGGACTTGGCCCGGTTTATCTTTCAACATCAACTCCTTTCAGAGAAATCGCTCAGACAAGATTTGGTGATGTATTCCCAATAACACTTATATACGTTATCGTATTCGGTCTTGTTCTCTGGTTCTTCATGAGAAAGACAGTTCTTGGAAGAAGATTCTATGCTATAGGTTCTAACACAGAAGCTGCTAGACTTTCAGGTATCAACGTTGCTAATACAAGAATCTGCGCTTACATCGTTACATCAATGATGGCTTCAGTAGCTGGTATATTACAGGCTGCTAGAACAAACTGTGGTTCACAGGCTAACGGTGTTGGTATGGAAGGTGACGCAACAGTTGCAGCAGTTATTGGTGGTACATCAATGGGTGGTGGACATGGTTCACTCTTCGGATGCATCATCGGTGGTCTATTCATGACATTATTGAAGAACGGCATGAACTTACTTAAGATCAATGCTAACTGGCAGTTCGTATTAATTGGTATCTTCTTAATCGTATCAGTTATCATCGACCAGATTAGAAGAGAACGTGAAATGAATAAGATAGACCAATAATATATTAGATCATTAAAATCGTATATTATATATTAGGAGCTGATTCTTCTGGGTCGGCTCCTTTTATTTGGGCTCTTTTGCAATAGTTGGGGTCAACTAATTGCAAAGAAACAATAAAGAGTTAACTCATATTGGTTGCATGTAGCTACATGCAACCAATATTTTTTCATGCCTGCCATACTGATATTTCCCATCCACCTGCATACTTGATGAAGGAGATACTCCAAGCATCCGTGCTACGTCTTTCTGTGAACCTCTGCCTGCACTTAGTGTCTGCAGTGCATACAGTGCTGT
>CACZNR010000149.1 GCA_902782475.1 uncultured Eubacteriales bacterium | reverse complement strand
TCCCTTGCGCCTTCAGGAGATGATGCTGTAAGTATAGGTGTCGTGATCTCCAGAAATCCGTGCTCAGTCATAGACTGACGAAGAGCAGCAACAACATTGCATCTCAGGATGATATTCTTCTTTACTTCAGGATTTCTGAGGTCAAGATAACGGTATCTTAATCTAGCTGATTCATCAGCTTCTCTAGAACGGTTTATCTCAAAAGGAAGTTCGTTGTATCTGCAGCGTCCAAGCACCTCTATGGATTCAGGGACCACCTCTATGTCTCCTGTAGCCTGCTTCGGGTTCTTTGAGCTTCTTTCCCTGACTGTTCCGGTAACTTTTATGGTGGACTCCTTGTTGATGGCCTTTGCCGTCTTTACCATCTCCTCTGTTTCAAGGACCAGCTGTGTAGTACCATAGAAGTCACGCAGTACTATGAATCCAAGTCCGCTTCCGACTTCACGCATGTTCTCCAGCCATCCGACCAGAGTGACCTTCTCACCGGCATTTTCAATACGGAGCTCACCGCATGTATGTGTACGAGATTGCATCATAACAAAATACTCCAAAATTTATATTCATGCTGTACACTCCTGTACAGCCCCTGTGACAAAACAATGTCCATCTCAAGATTTTATACTAAAAACGGACCACATGCAAAAGGAATCACCCAAATTGCATAACTTTATACCTGATGTATCATAAGAAATACTGTTATGCCAAGCTGAATAACGAAAAGCAGCGGGATAAACACCCTGAAATACCACTTTCTGGTCTTATGGTGAAGCATGTACATCCCCATCATTGCTCCGAGAGCTCCAAACAGGGCAGCTGATATGAATAGTGTCTTCTCACTTATGCGCCACCTGTCTTTCTTAGCTCTCTTCTTATCCAGTGCCATAAGGACAAAGGATACGAGGTTAAGCACCACAAGTGCTGCAACGATGTAAAGATCCCTGCCCATCAGTCAACATTTACCTTTTTTATATTGTCTTCATACTGATCCACTATGAGACCTATTATCTGGGATTCATACCTGTCCTTCTCATCAAGGCCGCAGTAATGTATCACTGCATTTCTTATGCCGTTTGCAGAAACATAATCCCTTATCTCCTGTGCTGCGGGATCAGTCTCTGACCTGTAGTCAAAAGCCAGAGCCTCCGCCTTTGTGATGTAATAAGGTATCCTTCCGGCCTTGAGGCATGCCACGGCAGGGCCAGTGAACCTTTCTTCCCTTCCGAGTTTCCTCTTAAGGTCATTCAGCTGTCTGTCAAGGACGTCGGAGGAATTCCGCTTTCCTCCCGTAAGGTCCTTATGTCTTCCTCTTTCAAATTCTTCCCTGGTAAAACCGAAATGATCCAGGGCTCCGAATATGGCCTCATCTATACCGGCATTTACCTGTCTCATTATGTCTTCATCCCCTGAGGACTCCTCCACAAGTGTATATCCCTTCTGTTTTCCAAGGGAAGCAAGTATGGCTCCCCTGATGTTGGCGGTCCATATCTTGGCATTGAGCCTCTCCGTCATCTTATTAAGCAGAAGGAGCGGCACATCGTCCGGGATCTTTCCCCTGAATGCATCCTTATCCACAGGTATCTCAGGATAATCCGTTGCAGAGACTGCAAGAGGATCCTCCCTGAGCATCTCTTCACTCGGCGGATAACCTCCCCTGAAAGGAAGTGTCTGCACAAGTCCCACATATCTGTCTGCATACTCTTTTTCTTCTGCTGACAGATCTTCATCCATGGCCTCTCTGATGGCCTTGTCCGGGCTTATGGTATTTGCAAGTATCAGTATGTCCATGGGAACGCTGATACCCTTTTCCATCCTTTTCTTCACTGCCTTTGAGAGCATCTTTCCAAAAGGTGCAAATCCGTCCTTGTATACGGCTATGCCTGCGAGACTGCACTCTGAAAGCACATCTATGCTCCTGTCTTCTTCGGTGGAAGTACAGTAAACATCAAAATCCTCAAAGACTCTCCTGTCATACCCGCCTTCGCTTTTTGACCTGAAGAGCGTATATGATCCCTGTCTTTTAAGTGCGTCTGCAAGAGGCTCATAGGCCTCAAGGAATACAAGATGATACCTGTCAGCAAATATGTCTGCAAGATATCCTCTTCCGAGCTTTCCCGCTCCGATTATCACAAAATCCTTTTTCATCTCTTACCTCTCTTTTCCTTTGTTGTTTCAAAACTACAATATTATTTTATCACCCTTCATGGGACTTATAACACAGAAGTGAGGATAATAGAAAAGGGACCTTCCTTTTTATGGAAAGTCCCT
>CACZNR010000148.1 GCA_902782475.1 uncultured Eubacteriales bacterium | reverse complement strand
ACATCTCCGTCAAAGCCAACTCCCTTGATTATCTCAGCCTCTTTCTTGTCTGCGCTCTCCACGTGAACTACACTGAGATCAGCTTTTTCGTCAAATACTGAAGTTATGATCTGAACCTTTACTTCCTTAAGAGGCTGGATCTCAATTCCTTCGCTATTAAGGAATGATATGTCTACAGCAAGAAGATCAGCGACATCCGTACCAAGGATATCCTGAACTGTCTCCAATACATCCGTTTTCCCTACCAGCTTAAGATTCATCTTAGTGCCTTCAGGGAAAGTACCTTCTTCAGCCTGAACAACAACTTTTGCACCTCTGATATTATCTTCGAACCTCATGCGCGGCATAGAGATCTCAGTTTCTTTGACAGAGGTATCATCCATCGTATGGGATGCTTCTTCAGATGGTTCCTGAATATCTGTTCTTTCCACAGAACTGTCTGGTACGGTCTCGGATGTCTCAGTCTCCGTTGCATCTTTCACAGAAGCTTCCTGATCTTTTATGCTCTCCGAAACGATCTCTTCAGACATCTGAGAAGATGTCTCCGCCGAAGTTACTTCATCAGTAATGTCTTCTTTTTCCTTACCCGTCTCATCTGCTTCATCAGTTCCAATTACTGCGGGTTCAGTAGCGACCTGCAGTGTCTCTGTCAGTTCTTCTGCAATACCATTTATCGGCAGCACTGACCATAGCATAAGCACTGATAATAGAATAGCTAAAAATCTTTTCATGTCTCCCATCCTAATATTATTTTTATTTTCCTTTACATATTAATTCCACAAACATCACTTTTTCCGTCATTTTTGCAATAAGTTTGCGACGACAGATTGTTACAAATATCCTTATTTAGCTCTGTTATAGAATATATATCTATACATACATTAAACTTACATTAGAAGTAAATTCTATATGTAACTTCAATTTATTATATTATCCATATTTGTGCAAACTTTCAAGTATATTGAATCGATTCCCTGTTTCCTGACACATGTCATCCGATCAGGAAATGAAAAGAATTCGAAAAAAAAAGAGGCTCTGAGCCTATGATCAGCCAGAGCCTTTCAGTATGATCTTCTGTTATTTACAGCATTTCAAGAGGATATGGTTTAATGATCTCAACATTATCCCCGCACAGTTCCTTACCATGGTATATCCATTCAAGTGCCTGCGGAAGCATGTATTTGAGATATATGAGACTGTGTCCCATCTGTGTTACCACAAGTCTGAAATCATAGCCCTTGTAGTTAAGAGCGCTTGCCACATCCTTGTCAGCAAGTATCCAGTCTCCGAAAATTATATCTGCATCGTACCTTCCTACGCAGAAGCATGCTTTCAGATCCTTCTTTTCCTGGGACGTCCTTATGATGGAAGGCCATATGTTTCCGTTTCTTATGTTTCCGAAGCTAGGGCTTGCCACGATCGGATTGTTGAAGAGGTCATTGTCATACCACGCAACGTTGAATCCGGCTATACCGCTTGAGCTTATGCCTACAGTACTGTGACCTTTAGGATCCTTTGTCACATTCAGTCCCTCAAGAGCTATAGGAAGGAATTCCTCCTTTATGAATCTTGCGAACCAGTCACTTACAGTATCATATTCTATGCTCCTGTTGGTAATGCCCTTTGCCGTGCCGTATACCGGTTCTCCGGGTCCGGGATAACCCGGCGTTATGAAGACTGCTATGGTAGGAGGTATGGTCCCTTCTGCTATCATGTTATCAAGCATGTCCGTGACATTGTCCCCTGTATCAGGAAGCTCTATCTCGTCAAGCACTGGCATCTGTTCCAGCATGTCGCTCATTATGATCCTGCCATGAGGCTGTGTTGCATGCAATTCCTTTATGGTAGAAACAAAATACATCTCTCCGTCCAGGAACAGTATCAGGTCACAGAGCATGTCATCGTTATATCCTGCAGGAGTATAGGTCCAGTATTTGTGCTTAACTCCAGGATAGAACTTTGAATCCTCCATCAGATGACCTGTGATCTTTCCCTTCGGTACATCTGTTCTTCTTTTATATACATCCGGAAGCGGATAAAGCTCTTTGTTATAGTTTGCTCTTCCCATGGCGGTCTCATCCCTTTCGACATATCCAAGGATCGGATGATTCTCCATGCAGAACAGGGCATCATATCTTCTTTTCGGAAGAGTAACTGTCACATATTCTTCCTT
>CACZNR010000147.1 GCA_902782475.1 uncultured Eubacteriales bacterium | reverse complement strand
GTATCAAGGAATCCTTCCATTACGAATTCCCTGTTGTAGTTGTTCCTGTCAGGTGAAAGGATGTTTATCCTGTCTCCCTTAACGAACTTGTTCCTCTGCTCAACAGTTATATATCCTTCGCTGTCCCTTGCTTCCTTTACAAGGCCACAGAATATGTAGTCTCTCTCCACCTTCGTGCGTTCCTGATCACCGGCATTGTCACCGTTGTCAAAATAGAATCCGGTGGTGAATCCTCTTGTGGCACAGTCCTTCAGGTCCTTAACAAGGCTATCATCAAGGACATATCCTTCCCTGTCTTCATAGTATCTGTCTATGGCTTCCCTGTAGGCATGGATAACGGAAGCAACGTAATACATGCTCTTCATCCTACCTTCCACCTTAAAGGATGAGATCCCTGCCTCTATGAGCTCAGGAACATGCTCTATCATCATCATGTCCTTTGAGTTAAGGATGAATGTCTCGTGGTTCTCTTCCTCTATCGGGAAATACTGCCCTTCATGGTCCTTCTCGGACAGGGCAAACTTCCATCTGCAGGCCTGTGCGCATGCACCCCTGTTGCCGCTCCTTCCCGTAAGGACGGCTGAGAGAAGGCATCTTCCGGAATATGCTATGCACATGGCTCCGTGTACGAAGGATTCTATCTCCACTGAATCCGGCAGCTTCTTTCTCATCTCTGCGATCTCGGCAAGGGAGGTCTCCCTTCCGAGGACTATCCTTTTTGCTCCCATGTTGTGCCAGAACATGACACTGCCATAGTTCATGGTGCTCACCTGCGTGCTGACATGGAGCTCAAGACCATGCTCAAGGCATTTCACCATGACTCCCGGGTCAGATACGATGACTGCATCCACATCTATGCCCTTGAGGAATGAAAGATAGTCATCAAGGCCCTCCAGTTCCCTGTTGTGGAACAGCGAGTTGACTGTCACATACACTTTCTTCCCCAGGGAATGAGCCTTTTTAACAACAAAAGATAACTCTTCCTCGGAAAAGTTATCTGCAAATGCTCTAAGTCCAAATCTTTTACCGGCGAGGTATACGGCATCGGCTCCGTAGAGCAGTGCTGTCTCAAAGCACTCCATGCTCCCCGCCGGAGCAAGTAATTCTACTCTCTTCATCAGTTATCAGGCCAGAACTGTCTGGCGTATTCAACGTTCTTGAGATGTTCCTCATATGTCTTTGCATAGAGGATCTCGCCCTTTGAAAGGTCTGCTGCAACGAAGTACAGATAGCCTTCCTTTATAACATCCTCATCAGGCCAGAGTGCTGCTTCTATGGCAGCCTTTCCCGGATTGCATATAGGCCCTATCGGAAGTCCCGGATACATGTATGTATTGTACGGCGAATCTATCTGCAGTTCCTCAGTAGTCCATGAGAATTTCTTCTCCGGCATGAAATACTGGTGTGTAGCGTCCGACTGCAGTTTATGTCCTGTGGCATCCGAATGATACAGTCTGTTGTGGAATACTCCGGAGATCTTCTTGAAGTCCTCGAGATTTCCGCCTTCCTTCTCGATTATGGAAGCAAGTATGATCACATCATCGGTGGTCATTCCAAGCTCTTCAGCTCTCTTCTTGTATTCATCAGTATATATCTGCTTGAACCTGTCCAGCATCCTTGTTATGATGCCGTCTGCAGAACCATAGATATAGAAGTCATATGTATCAGGGAACATATATCCTTCAAGTGCATATGTCCTATGCTTGGTGCTTGCCTTTTCCTTGTCCAGCACTTCCTGTATGAACCAGTACTTGGAATAGTCCTCTCCTGTGGTGATCTTTTCCTCGAATTCGGCTCCGGATTTCAGAACGTCCTCTGAAAGGAACTTGTCTTCCATCTCCTTTAATAGCGTACCCTCTGTAATGAGGACCTTTGTGGAGGTCTTTGCTGCAGATTTACGCTTCAGCTGGTTTATGATCTCATCATATGTCATGCTTGGGGAAAGGGTGAACTTTCCTGCCAGGAGCTTTGAGCTCATATCCGAAAAGTCGACATAATACTTGAAGACAGTGGCATTGTTTATTATCCCTGCCTCCTCGAGCTTCTTTGATATGGTCTTCAGTGAGTCATTCTTGTCGATGACGATGCTTATCTGCTCAGTGCTGTTGGCATCCTTTGGTTCAACATAATGCTTTACCACATGATTGAAGATCTTTATGCCGAGAAAATAGATGACTACCAAGCTTATTACAAGGGAGATCATTGTCGTGAGGAACCTGTATCCTGTCCTCTTCCATATGCCCTTGACTTCAGTAGTCTCCTTTACAGTGCCTGTGCCGGCAGATGCGCCTGTCCTGTTCTTGTCACCTGAAAGCTTTTTGGATCCCTTTGAAGCTGCAAGGCTCTTCTTTTCAGTCTTTTCCTCGTTTTTCCTTTCAGCAGAAGCAGGAAGTATCGTATATGATCTTCTTTTGCTCTCACTTCCCTGTTCACTGCTCTTCGGAGGAGTTATCCTTCTTGTTGAACCTGGAGCAGGAACTCTTCCAAAAGTCTTCTTCTCACCGGAAGCGGCTGAAGCACCGATCTTTCTTGATCCCTTACTCTCGGTCTCCTTTACCGGAGCCTTTATCTTTTCAGATGTCCTTTTTGGCTGTTCTTCAAATGTCCTGGCCTTTATCTGCCTGTTTTCCTTGTCTGCCATCTTCTTTTTCCCCTGTAGGTATTATTCTTCCATGAAGTCTGTGTCAAATTCCACTGCTTCACCAATGATCTTGTAGATATCGCTGACTACAGTCTGGAGCCTGTACTCCACAGCAAAATACTCAGCTACATCCTTGTTGAGGAACAGCACTTCCCCCAGCTTCCTTATCTCTTCAAGATCGGAATCCAGGACCTTTTCTCCTGCCATCATGAGTGACTGTGCCTTGAACTGCTTGTTCTTGTAGTTCTTTATGAGGTTCTTGGTCATCTCGTCCTGTGCTATCTTTTCCTTCAGTTCCTTGTATCTCTTGAGATCAGGCATTTCCTTTATATCCTGTGCCAGCAGATTTGCTCTGTCATATACGTACATATCTTCCTCCTTCATACTTCCACTATTACAGGAAGTATCATTGGTGTCCTCTTAGTCTTATTATACAGGAAATTGTACAAAGTATTCTTCACTTTGCCCCTAATAGCATTATAGCTGTAAGTCCTTTCCCTGAAACATTCTTCCACGCTTTTGATCACCAGTTTCTTTGCCTGGGAAAGAAGCTCTTCAGATTCCTTGGCATATACGAAACCTCTGGTAACTATCTCCGGAGCAGTCACAAGTCCTCTCTGGCTTCCGGATAGTGAGATGACCACTACGAAAAGTCCGTTCTCACTGAGAAGCGTCCTGTCCTTGAGGACTGAACTTCCGATATCTCCCACTCCAAGTCCGTCCACCAGTGTGATACCGCTCTCAACAGCTTCACCAAGCTTTGCAGCACCGTTGCTGAATTCCACAGGAGTACCTATTGAAGTGATGAATACCTGTTTTTTCTTCATGCCCATCTCATATGCGAGATTTGCATGTGAATACAGCTGTCTCTCCTCGCCATGGACCGGTATGAAGTACTTTGGCTTTACCATGGCAAGCATGAGTTTCTGTTCCTCCTGGCATGCATGGCCTGAAACATGCACCTGGGCCATCTCGGAATTGATGACTTTTGCACCCTGTCTGTAGATGGAATTGAGAAGATGAGATATGTTCTTCTCGTTGCCCGGTATGCTTGAGGACGAGAATATCACCAGGTCTCCCTGCTTTATATGGATCTTCGGGTGCTCCCCTGAAGCCATCCTTACAAGTCCACTCATGGGCTCTCCCTGGCTTCCTGTGGCAAGTATCACAAGCCTGTTGTCCCTTATCCTGTCCACTTCATCCATCTCCACCAGCATCTTTTCAGGTATGCTGAGATAACCAAGTTCAGTTGCGACTTTTGTTATCTTGAGTATGCTCCTTCCGGTAAGACAGATCCTCTTGTTGTATTTCTTTGCTTCATCCACTACCTGCTGAAGCCTGTGTATATTTGAAGCAAAAGTGGCTATGATGATCCTGCCCTTTGCCTCTGACATGTACTTTTCAAAGCTCTCTCCCACAGTCCTCTCAGAGATGGTGAAACCCGGATTCTCAGCATTGGTGCTGTCTGACAGAAGTGCAAGTACTCCTTGTTCCCCAAGCTCGGAGAATCTGTGTATGTCTGCTATCTTCCCGTCTATAGGCGTGTAGTCTATCTTGAAGTCACCGGTATGGACTATGATCCCCTCAGGTGTCCTTATGGCAAATGCCACAGCATCATCTATGGAATGGCTCACTCTTATGAACTCCACCTCGAAAGGTCCGCACTTGACCTTGTCTCCGGCTTCAACGGTCCTGAACTTCTTGAAGTCTATGTTGTGTTCCTGGAACTTTATGTCGATCAAAGCCAGTGTCAGCCTTGTACCATAGATAGGTACGTCGAATTTAGGTATGACATACGGAAGGGCCCCTATATGGTCCTCATGTCCATGGGTGATGAAGAATCCCTTAAGCTTCTTGCTGTTGTTCTCCAGATATGTGATATCCGGTATGACGTAATCTATTCCAAGCAGGTCATGTTCAGGGAATATGAGTCCGCAGTCCACCACTATCATGCTGTCACCATATTCTATGACAGTCATGTTCTTACCGACCTCTCCTATTCCTCCAAGAGGTATGATACGGAGAGTGCTTTTAGGTTGCTTTGTCCTGGCACTGCTTCCTTTCCTTTTTGTCTGCTTTTTATTGTCTGTATTCTTTATGTTCTTTATATTTTTTCTGTTTTTATTATCCAAATCTATTCCTCAAAACAATGTCCGATAATCACTTATAAAACCACATAGGAATTATAGCACATTGTATTTTCGTTTCTTTCTTTATTTATATATATTTAACACTTATTTTACCCCTTGATCCTCATTGTATTTTCCCCGTGCTTGAGTATAAAATATATCCCAAGGGGGTTACTACAATGGATAAGTGGGATAAAAGATTCATCGACCTGGCCGATACCATCGGAAGCTGGTCAAGCTGTTACAAGGAAAACAGGCATGTAGGTGCCGTCATGGTCAAGAACAAAAGAGTCCTTACCACCGGATATAACGGTGCCCCTTCAGGCATCAAGAGCTGTGTGGAGAGAGGTGAATGCCTCCGCCAGAAGCTTGGCATCGCATCAGGCACACGTGCAGAGATCTGCTATGCCATACATGCAGAACAGAATGCCATAATCCAGGCCGCAAAGCTTGGTGTCTCCCTAGAAGGTGCTACCCTTTACTGCACACACTTCCCTTGCACCATCTGTGCAAAGATGATAATAAACAGCGGAGTCAAGAGGATCGTTTACAGGAATTCATATCCCGATGACTTTTCAAAGCAGCTTCTGGATCAGACTGACATCGTTCTGGAAAGATATGAAGAATGACACAGATAAGTATCATTTACCGGCACATAAATGCCGGTTTTTTCATGCTTTCTCCCTTTTTATAAGTATTGCTGCCACAGGGATCACCATAAGTGCTGCAGCAAATACGAAGGCAGCCATCATTGAGAAGCTGTCTGAGATTACTCCCGCTATTATGGGGCCAAGGGTCATCCCTATCCCATATACCGACTGATAGAAGGATGCTCCTGTTGACTTCAGGCTCTTGTCTATCTTCTGGATCGCCATGCTGTTGAGAAGTGAATTCAGAAGTCCCTTTGCAAATCCGTTCACAAGCAGCATCACTATTATCATGAATATGCTCTCTGCAAGTCCCATTCCAAGTATTGAGACCGCAACAAGGACGAATCCAAGTATCATGGAATTCCTTGCTCCGAGCTTTTCCTTGAAGAATGTCCCTGACAATGCTGCAGAAAAGACAGAAGGGATCATGGCAAGGGTGGAAGCAAATCCCAGCATGAAGTCTGTTGCATTAAGGTCTCTCAGCATGTTGGTAACAAATCCATTCGGTCCTGTGTAAAGGGCCAGCATGAGAAAGGCAGCCATTATGGAATAGAATACGAGATCAAAGTTTCCAAGCATGGATACCAGTCTTCTTACAGTTATCTTTTCCTTCTGTTCTATCTGCGGTTCCCTTACAAAGAAAAGAAGTATGGTTCCTGTAAGCGCTGCGATCATTCCCACAACGAAAGGCACCTTTATACCGATGTACTGTGCAACGAAGCCTCCTATGAGAGTAGCAAATACCTGACCGATCGAATTCGCTGAATTTGCCAGTCCCATTCCTTTCCCCTGTTCCTCATCAGGATACAGGCTGGTATATGAGATGAGAAATATTGCCCAGGTGGATGCACAAAGCCCTGAAAGTGCCCTGCATATTATGAGAAGCGTAGGAACTTCTGCCAGAAAGAATCCAAGTGAGCTCAAAAAGGCAAAGGCAAATCCTGCCCCCATTACCACCTTCCTTCTTCTTAGAAGGTCAGTGAATATCCCGATGGGGATCCTCATCACCATCTGCACGAAGCCATATGAACTTAGCACTGTACCCACAAGGGTATATGTGGCCCCCAGATCCTTACAGTATGTGCTAAGGATCGGCGTATATACATATATTGAAAACCACATGAGTGCTATGGCTATATAAAGCAGTATCTTCTGTTTTTTCATTTCGTTATCCCCATCATTTTAAGTCTTTAAGTATTCTGTCACAGTAACAGACCATTAAAAAACCGGACTTCCTGAAACCTGGAGGTCCGGTGCATGTCTGTGATCTTTATTGGTTCCAGTCAGCCCAGAAATCTTCGTTAATGTATATGGTTCCTGAGAAATCATTATATTCGACCTTTGCTCCAGCGACTCCAGGCAGTACCAATACCAACTTATTATCAGCTGTTTCTGCATAATACAGATATGTCTGCATCTTTTCTCCACGGTCGGTTGTGCTTTCAATTTGTTCTTCAAAATGATGCGGGAAATCCTGTATCAGGAATGGTGCAAGCTCCTTGTAATCTGCATCTGTCATCTCAGTGATCTTGTTGCCTCCGGCCAGATTATCGGTGTCAAATGCGACCTTCATGAACTTCATGCTCAGTATATCAGCATCGACTTTCAGATCCTTTGCAGCCACTATATTCGTTCCTTCCTTTTCCCTGATCACCAGACCACTGCTGAATTTTATAAACCGCTCATAATCAAAGACAGGCTTGACCTCAAAATAATCTTCCCAGTTGTCTTCTGTGATTTCCACAGGAGTTACGTTGTTCAGGTACTCTGTTGAGTACTGCCCTTCTCCTCCGATACGCAGGGCTATCTGATAGTGTCCCTCTTTCCATCCGTAATTAAGGCTGTCTTCATAATATCCTCCTTCAGATATAATTACCTCATTATTGCCAAGATCACTTTCAAACTTTCCGAAACAGTATCTGTTGTTCCCGTTCCTGATATTTGCCATGGTCCTGATCAGATCTATAGGATACTCTGTGCCATTGATATTGATACCGGACTCACTTATAGTGAAATCGATGATATTATTGCCATCCTTATCATGAAGTATAGTTCCTTTATCGCTGTCTTCAGGAAGCAGGTAGACCCAAGTTCCAAGCACCTCCTGAGGCAGTGTCACTTCAAGTTCTCCCTTGAGGAAACGACCATACCCATGTCCCTTGATCATGACCACGACGTACGGTTCACCATTGTCAGCCCATTCCGAACCACACGTGTCGACCTTAACTCTTCCCCTGTTATATGTATATTCCATGTAGGTCTTTTCTCCTCCATGGAATTCATCTGTTTTCTCCACGTAGTACTCCTTGCCAAGGTAGGTAAGTTTACTGTCAGGATCGATAGTGAGAGTAACGATAGGTTCGTTTGTATCAGGATCCAGATTTTTGTCAGTATCACATGTCCATGTACCGACAAATTCCTCTGGCATGTCCACAGGGCCTGACTCAACGGGCTCATTGCTTGGCTCATAGGGTACAGAGCAGCCTGCAGCAAATGATACCAGCACAAAACATAACAGCAAAGAAAGTATCCTTTTCATTTCAAAAAAACCTTTCATAAAAAGATCTATTATATGATACCAAAAAAATACCCATATAAGTCAAATGACCATATGGGTAATACAAAATTTCCTATGCAACTTGTATGTCAAAGCTTACTTCTTCTCTACAACAGCCTTGCTTGCGTAATAACCACAATTCTTGCAGACTCTGTGTGCGAGCATAAGCTCATGACACTGAGGACATTCAACCAGGTTAGGTGAAGCCAGCTTAATGTGTGCTCTTCTCATACGTCCCTTTGCTTTTGAAACTACTCTTGATGGTACTGCCATTAGTCACACCTCCTCATGTATTAAAACAAATCTTTTAACTTTGCAAACGGATTGTTCTCATCCGGCAAAGTGTCACAATTACATTTTTCTCTATTTCTGTTGACGCCGCATTTCGGGCACAGCCCTTTGCAGTCTTCCCTGCACAGATACTGACCGGGAAGTTCAAGAGATATGGCATCAAGTACCATCCTGTCAATGATTATCACTGAACTGGTATATCCGTAGATGTCCTCCTCCAGGTTTTCCTTTTCTGCAAAGGTCCCTTCAAAGTCCACTTCCAGAGGATACTCAATATCATCAAGACATCTTGAACATTTTTCCTTTATGACACCACTTAGATGTCCTTTTACAAGAGCTTCATGTTCATCAGCAGTAACTGTTCCAGTAACTACCGGGTCTTCTCTGAATTCCAGCTTTACACTGTCTTCAATGTCCATAAGTGGCTCATTGAAGCTGAAATCCTTGCTGCCCTTGGTCTTAATTATGTTCGAAATATCGACAAGCATACCATTCCCCTTGGCAAGTCACCATAAAATTATATTTATTCAGGATAACAATGTCAACAAAATTCCGTCTCACAGAGCCAGAGCTTTTGTCTCCCTTGCTATCATGAGCTCTTCGTTTGTAGGAATAACGAGTACCTTGACCTTGCTTCCTTCGCCTGTTATGTCAAGTTCTCCCCTTCCCTTGTTTGCTTCTTCATCGATGCATACTCCAAGGTATTCCATTCCCTTGAGGCATTCTGCTCTTACATATCCGTCATTCTCTCCGATACCACCGGCAAATGCGATGACATCAACACCACCAAGTGCTGCAGCGAATGCGCCGATGTACTTCTTGATCCTGTATACGAACATGTCAAGTGCCAGCTGAGCCTTCTTGTTTCCTTCGTTAGCTGCGCTCTCGAGGTCACGGAAGTCACTGCTTACTCCTGAGATTCCAAGCACACCGCTCTTCTTGTTGAGATAGTTTACTGTCTCTTCAGCTGTCATGCCATACTTCTTCATGAGATATGTAACTGCTGTAGGATCGATATCACCGGATCTTGTTCCCATGATAAGTCCTTCAAGAGGCGTAAGACCCATGGATGTATCTATGCACTTTCCGTCCTTTACAGCTGCAAGGCTTGAACCGTTTCCGAGATGGCAGGTGATGATCCTGAGATCTTTTCTTCCAAGCTTGTTCTCGATCTGCATTGTGATATATCTGTGGGATGTTCCATGGAATCCGTATTTACGGATCTTGTAATCCTTGTATGCTTCGTAAGGGATACCATACAGATAAGCATAGTCAGGCATTGTCTGATGGAATGCTGTATCGAATACTGCCACATTTGGCTTTCCAGGCATGAGCTCCATGCATGTCTCGATTCCCTTTATGTTTGCAGGGTTGTGAAGAGGTCCGAGCTCTATATATTCTCTGATACCATCAAGAACTTCCTCGTCAACGATAGAAGGCTGTGTGAATCTCTCTCCACCATGGAGTACTCTGTGTCCGATAGCCTGTATCTCATCCATTGATGCAACAGCGCCGTAAACAGGATCTACCATAGCCTTGATGACTTCCTGCATACCCTCACCATGATCCTTGAGGAACTTCTTTACTACGAGCTTCTCCTTGCCGATGGTTGTATGTGTAAGCTGTGATCCTTCGATCCCTATCCTCTCAACGAGACCCTTGGCCTTTACTTCTTCATTGTCCATATCGATGAGCTGATACTTGATCGATGAACTTCCTGCGTTGATAACCAATATATAAGTCATATTCTCCTCGTCCTCCGCATATTTTTTCATTAGATTTTGATTCTCTGTTATAATAATGCTTAAGTATTATAACTTAAAAGATGCTATTTTAAAAGGGTTTTTATGGGTATCACGGGAATTATTGCAGAATATAATCCATTCCATCTGGGGCACGCATACCAGCTTTCGAAAGCAAGGGATTTCTCTGACCGGATCATCGTTATAATGAGCGGTGATGTGGTCCAGAGAGGCGAATTTGCCATACTTGACAAGTGGAAAAGGACTGATCTGGCTCTAAGAAGCGGGGCCGATCTCGTCATGGAACTTTCTCCGGTCTTTTCCCTTTCCAGTGCAAATCTGTTTGCCGAAGGTGCTGTAAGGACCCTGTCATCCCTCGGAATGATAGATGATCTGTTCTTCGGAACGGAGGATGACATTGAGATCCTTAATGAAGTGACAGATATCCTCCTGAAAAAAGAGTCCTCCCTTGACGTACTCATAAAGGAAAACCTTGAACAGGGAAAAAGCTATCCCCGTGCACAGTATGAAGCATTCCTCTCACTTTACGGAAAACATTATGCAGAGGTCCTCGAAAAACCAAACAACATCCTGGGGATCGAATATATAAAAGCCATAAGAAGATACGCAGATGGCATCACTCCTGTAACACTTAAGCGCACTTCATCCCATGACAGTGTACCTGAGAACGGTTTTGCATCAGGTCTTGCCGTCCGCGAGATGATCAGGAGCAAAGATGCTTCCTGGAAGCAGTATGTACCGGAAGGCATGGACGGGCTTTATGAAGGCCCGGTCTTCACTGAAGACTGCTTCACTCTTCTTATCTCAAGGCTCAGGGCTCCCGGTGCCCTGGAGGCTCTTAGGGATACTCCTGACGTAAGCGAAGGAATTGAGAACAAGATCGTAAAGGCATCC
>CACZNR010000146.1 GCA_902782475.1 uncultured Eubacteriales bacterium | reverse complement strand
TTTACATATGAGAAAATATCCGCAAGTTCTTCCTCTGTAAAACAGTTATTTCCCTTTACGGATCCCTTATCCTCATCAAAGACCAGGTCTGAAGCAGAGACGTTCATACTTATGGCCTTCCTGTCCCCGCTGTCAAGGGATCTCAGGGCATCCTCGGAAGAGAGGAGATATCCGCTCATGCGATAGCTCTTAAGTCTTGCTTCATCGTCCACTGTCTCATCAAGATACGGCATCTTTATGGAGAAATAGAATCCTCCTGCTCCCGTGACTTCCTTTCCGTGTTCCCTGTAATAGCTGATGGCAGCCATTAGATAGACTATAAGCTGTATGCCTATCCCGTAATATACCTCGGAAAGTCTGAAATCCTTGCCTCCGGTCTTGTAGTCCACGATACGTATATACTCGTTTCCTGCATCGCTTTCCGATTCATCCACCCTGTCGATTATCCCCTGTACTATGAGTGGTCCAAATCTCGTATCGATCCTGAGGGTCCCTTTTCCAAATCTCTTTTCTCCAGCCACTACCTTTGCAGATGTGCCTTCCAGCTGGCGCTTTACTGCCTTAGCCGCATACTTTGCTTCTTCCCTGAGTCTCTTCTCAGAGAATTCAAAGCGTTTTTCCTCAAAGATGGAATTGTTGTGTTTCTTTCTGAGATCTGCAGCGATGATATCTATCCTTCTGTCGATCTCAGAGTCACTTAAGGCATCCCAGCGGACACCTTCATTTTCAATATATGTAGTGAACCCCTCCATGATGCCGTGTATGTATGTACCCACATCCGCAGCATCTTCGTTCAGTTCTTTTATCTCATCAGGCCTTATGCCTGAGCTGATGAAATGCCTGTAAGGACAGGTGTAATAATCCTGTATCCCGCTTACTGATGCTCTCGGTTCACCATAGAGGAGCTTCGCATATCTTTCATCTATAACCGCAACATCACGGTCATTCTCTATCTTGTCCATGACTCTGTCATAGGCTTTCCTGTCCTTTTCTATGTACAGTGAGGTAACTGTGGTAAGGTCTTCCCTGTAATCTCTGTATTCCCTTAATTCCTTTGCCAGTGCAGGAAGAGATGCTCTTTTGTGATATATCTCAGGATCCTTTGCTCTGTTTTCCTTCAGATCCGGGAACAGTCTCTTTACCCTGTCGATAAGGAAGGATTCTTCCATGTTCTCTGTAACATAGGAAAGATGAAGTCGTTTAGTGATGGAAAGGTTCTTCCTTAAAAAGGCCTTCTGATCCTGGAACAATGTACTTTCCGGGAATACATGTCTGCCCTTCTTGATGCTGTCGACTTCAAAATCAGAAAATATCTCTCCTCTGTCCAGTGGTTTCGGAAGCACTCCCTCATTTACTCCCATGACAAAAAGTATCTTCTTTCCACTCCAGATGGACTGTATGGCATCGCCTATCTGTACTTCATCCGTAGTCGGTGGAATGACTGAGATGTCCTTTGACTCCATTCCCACCGATACAGCTTCTGCATATTCCTTTATGTCAATATCCTCTATGAGCTTTGAGCTCCTTATTATCTCTTCCGTGGCAGGCCACACCTGTGCAAGGAACCTTGCTTCCTCTTCCAGCCTGTCCTCTCTTGCCCTGGCTTCCAGCTCCGCTATCTTTACCGGTATTTTCATATCATGACAGAACTTAAGAAGCTTGCTGCTGATATTTCCCTTCTCCACATCCTTTCTCAGTTCAAGGACTGGATCAAACACTTCATGTCTGAAGTTTTCAAACTCTTGAGCATCAGGATCCGTGAACTCCCTCATGAATCTGTAGCCTCTGTATCCGCGTTCAAGCACGAACCTTATGAATCTGTCCGTTTCAAGATTGTCCCTGACGAGTCCGCTCTTGAGATACATGAGCACATCCTGAAGTATCCATGATCTCCTGCTCAGTAGTTTCAGCAGCGGTTTCATATACGCATAAAGCACGCTCTTTGACAGGTTTCTCTTGCTCTGCAGGAAATAAGGTATTTCGTAGGCAGAAAAGATATCTGTCACATAGGTGGAATAGCCACCAACGTCTCCGGTTATGATCCCTATGTCATCCATCCTGAAGCCTCTGTTGCAGGTATAGTCAAGTATCTGCTTTGCTATATCCTGGACCTCATCCCTGCGGTCCTTATATGAAGACACGAATATGTCTTTTGGTTCTCCCTTCATGGTCTTGTATGGATAGGCATAAAGGTTCTCAAAGAGCAGATCGACTTCACTGTTTCCGGATTCAGCTCCGAGTTCCTTTAATGTAACATTCCTTTCATTTCGGAACCCCATTTCCTCCAGCTGTTTTATGTTCTCCCACTGTTTCTCAGTTACATAGTCTCCTTCTGTTCCCATTGCAAGGACTTCCACTCCCTGACTGGCTCTGTCCAGTTCGCATATGGTCTGCATGCGGAGCCTTGGAAGTATGTCAAAACCAAATACGGCTATCCTTCTTTCCTTCAGATATGTGCTGTATCTCAGGACTTGATGCACTGACCGTTCCACATCCATCCTGTCCTGGTATCTTCCTTCGGATATCCTGTCTATCTCTCTGTATATCCTTGAAAGGTCAGACAGCTTTTCCCTGGTGATCCCTTCCGAATCACCAGCCATCCTTTCCAGATCCTCCAGTGATACATTTTCGGATTTCAGGGAAGATATGAGTTCTCCTACCTGGACATTCAGAGTAAAATCCTCACTGTCAAATACTTGAAGTTCATCCTTTATGTTGGTCATTGCAAGCTTTGCAAGCATCGAGAAGCCGGCAGCATCAAGCACTTCCCTTGATCTTCCGCCGCTTAGGTTTGTGATCCTTTCCACAAGGCTCTCAAACGAAAGGACCTCTATGTCCATTATCCCTTCATCTCCAAGATGGGTTATTATGGCCTTCTCCACAAGATACGTTGCCTGGGAAGGTACCAGCACCAGCAGTTTCCTGCCTTCATCAAGGACATGGTCTGAGATCCTATACAGATATGATAAAAGGGCTCTGTAATCCCTCGAATGTATTATTTTCATATTCGCTCCAGGATATAATCTTCTATTGTAATTATAGCAAAGAAGCTGTCCGGAAAAACGGACAATTCGGATCAAAAAAAGGTACAAAAAAAGGCCGCATGCGCGACCCATTTCAGTCAGATTGTTATCAGCCTCTTACGAGATAATCCAATAACAGACCCATGTCTTCCGGCTCAGAAACAACGATCTCTATCTCGTCGATCTGTGCATCTTTAAACATCTGTGTCAAAGCTATGTACTGACTTAGTTTGGACTTCAGGTTCAATCTGTCACCTTCTGAAGTAACCAGTTCGATTGTACCTTTGCACTTGCTTAAAACTTCGAAAAATTTCTTGGGTTCTTTAATGTTCTTAACTTTCATAAACATTACCTCCTTATATATTCTCTTTTGAGGATCCCCGCTCAACTAGTGAGCTTCAATTTTCCTTTCGCATATAATATACCATCTTTTACGTGAGTTCAAACTCTGAAGCAGTTTAAAAATGAATATTTTGAAAACAAATTATTCATTTTTTGTAAGTTTCATGTCCGGTTCAAGAGAGAATGACATTTTTTCCTTCAGAGTGGGATGGATAAATGAGAGTCCGCTTGCAAAAAGGGCTATCCTGCCTTTTTCCTGTCTGCCATACCTCATATCCCCTATGAGAGGATATCCCCGGGACGCAAACTGCACCCTTATCTGATGTGATCTTCCCGTGTAAAGATGTATGTACACTTGTGAATCCCTGCCATCCGAATCCGTGACCTCGTACTCAAGTTTTGCATATTTGCTTCCAGCCGTTCCTTCAGGAACCACCGTTGTGGTATTCGTCCTTTCATCCTTGAGCAGCCAGTCCTCCAGGACTCCATGCTTTTTCGGGACTCCATGCACCAGTGCAGTATAATACTTTTCTACATTTCCTTTCCTTATCTCTTCGGAAAGTCTTGATGCCGCCTTTGAAGTCCTGGCAAATACCATCAGTCCCCCTACAGGCCTGTCAAGCCTGTGAACGAGACCTAGGTATACATTTCCCTTCTTGTCATATTTTTCCCTGATATATTCCCTGACCATGGATATGAGGTCTGTATCCCCGGAGGAATCTACCTGTACCGGTATGTTCCTCGGTTTTTCCACCACTATCACATGATTGTCTTCGTATATGACATTTATCATACATACCACCTGGCTGTTGCACCGCAGGGGAGGAACAGTTTTGAATCTTCAATGGGGATCGCCAGGTCATCCGCTTCTATCTGGCCTCCGCGTCCGCCAAGGTGTTTCTGCAGAAGATTCCTTGTAACGATGTTGCTCAGGCCCGTCGTATATGAATTGAGTATGAAAAGCCTTGCATCATCGCTCAATATCTTCACACATTCAGTGATCAGCTCCTCTATGGTATCCTCGAGCTTCCAGAGCTCCTTGTTTGCCCCTCTCCCGTAGCTTGGAGGATCCATTATGATGGCTTCATATTTCCTTCCACGTCTGTACTCACGCTGTACGAATTTAAGACAGTCATCAACTATGTATCTGACCCTGTCCCCTGGTATAGAAGAGAGCTCTGCATTTTCCTTTGCCCACTGAACTATCCCCTTTGAAGCATCGACATGGGTCACCTTTGCCCCTGCCTTGGCTGCAGCCACTGACGCTCCTCCTGTATATGCAAACAGATTCAGAAAATAGTCACCTTCCCTGACATGCTCCATTATGAACTGCCAGTTGTATGCCTGTTCAGGGAAAAGGCCCATATGCTTGAATCCTGTGGGCTTCACCTTGAATCTCATCCCAAGCTCTTCGAGTATCCAGTCCTCGGGCAGTTTCCTTCTTATCTTCCATTCTCCGCCGCCCTTGCTGCTGCGGATATATTCTGCACTGGCATCATGCCACAGCCCCTCATGTTCCCTGTTCCATATGACCTGGGGATCCGGTCTTGACATTATTATGCCGTTCCAGCTCTCGAGCTTGTCTCCGTCTCCTGCATCAAGTATCCTGTACTGTTCAAGATTATCTACTATAAACATTCCTTTTCTCCGGTCATCCTTATATATTGGAAGGCATCATGGCTCCATCCGTATAGATTATAATACATACAGATGCTTATTTTATAGGAGTGCAGAAGCCTCAGGAACAAACTTTTCCCATATGGTATAATCTAGGCAGCATCCCGAAAGGAAAGTAATGATGGACATAAAGGTATCAGGAAAGATAAATCTCTGCCTTGACATACTTGGCAGCATGGATAACGGTTATCACAGTGTGGATACAGTCATACAGACTGTGGATGTTTACGATGCCTTAAGCATCGATATCTCCGATACCATCAGTGTCGATTGTCCCGGGATAGATGAAAAGACCAACACCGCATACAAGGCTGCAGAGGCATTCTTTGCAGGAAAGCAGATATCCGGTGGATGCAGCATATCCATAAGGAAGGGTATCCCCTTTGCTGCAGGAATGGGAGGGAGCAGTTCAGATGCTGCAGCAGTTCTCCGATGCCTTAACATGCTCTATGATGGTCCTTATTCCGAGAATGAGCTTTTATCCATCGGTTCCAGGATAGGAGCGGATGTCCCTGTGCTTATGACAGGCGGCTGCCAGAGGTGCAGAGGTATCGGGGAGATACTTGAAAACGTGCCTTCAGAGTTTCATTTCACAGCCCTTGCAGTAAGAGGAAACGGATTCGTGACTGCCGGCAGGGCATACAGTACATATGACTCCATTGGAGGAGATCATCCGGATACGGAGAAAGTGATAGATTCCCTTAAGTCAGGTGATATGGATTCCCTTATCAGGTACAGTGCCAATGCTCTTGAAAGATCCTGCCTCCACCTGTGCCCGGACTGTGCTACAGTAATGGATATCTTCAGAAGTGACAGCAGCTGCCTTCACAGTTTCCTCACGGGAAGCGGTACGGCTGTCATAGGGATCTACAGGACTGATGAGGATGCAGTTCTCTCACGGAAGCTCTTCGGTGACAGACAGAGTGTAGTCATACATGACACCAGGGAATCTTTAATTATTCTTTAATTTTTCCGGTTTGTATTTTATTTTTGCTTCTTACAGATATAATTAGTATTGCTATGTTTAAAAAGGAAAAGTTCGAGGAATTCATCTATAACATCAAATATATGCTGAAGAATCTAAGGAAGGTCCTCACCCTTAAAAGGATCCTCATCATATTTGGTGTGCTTGTCATCGTGGCAGGTAGTGCCGTGCTACTTAAACTCATGAACAGGGCAAAACCCGAGGATTCTCCTCTTTATTCCAAAAGTGAACTGAATATAGGCATAGTTACGGGTACGGCCTTTGCTACATCAGAAGAAGGAAGCATCTCAGGATTTGAAAGAGAACTGATCGAGAAAATAGTCTCTGATCTTTTCCCCGAACCGGAAGTGCGTATCGTTGAAGTGCTTTCCCAGGAAGCTTCATACAAGCTCCGTACGGGAGAGATAGATATCGCCATTGGAATGTTCACCAGCGGTCCTGTAAAGACCCAGGGATTATCATTGTCCACTCCTTATTTTACCGACACCATATATGCATATGTTCCAAAGCACGGAAAATATGAAGATCTGTTCTCTCTTACCAACAAGCGTGTAAGGGTGCTGTCTTCAGACATAACAAAAAATTCTGTGAACAGCATGTTCAAAAAGCTGGGAGTAACTGTGGACCTGCACCTCTGCTCATCCTTCGACGAAGGGATCGAATCCCTTATAAGGGAAGACTGTGTAGCCATCGTGGCTCCAAAGAACATGGTGCCTGATGACATAGGTCTAAAGAATATAGATGAGCCTGTAGGTCAGGTCTCATATAGGATAATGATATGGAAGGGCAATAGTGCTACTCTTGAAGTCCTCAACCGTGAGATCGAGGCCCTGAAGTCCAGCGGGTTTATCGATGAGCTCTGTGAAAAATACAGGATCTCAGCTTCATGATTACTGAAGATTCGTCCTTGTAAGGACTGTCATCTGCGGTCTGTCAGCCATTTCATCCGATTCTACATATCCCTTTTTCTTGAAATAAAGATATGAAGTCCCCGGAGCAAACACTCTTGTGTGCTCTATATGATGCTCAAAGCACCAGTCCTCAGCATACCTTAAAAGAAGTTCCCCTACTCCCTTGTTCTGCTGGGATCTCAGTACATAGAGCCTTCTTATCTCTCCATTCCCGTTTACAGATATCACTCCTGCTATGCCGGAATCTGTATAGCATCCAAAGAAGACAGTACCAGTCTCCATTTCCTTTGCCAGCGTCACTGCCCTGTTGGCATTTCTGAAATCTGAAATGAATTCCCTGTCAAACTCCTTTATGAGAGACTTGTTGAAGCTGTTCCAGACTATCCTCGAGGCGTTCTTGAGCTGTTTTGGATTCAGAGCTTCCACTCTTCTATCCCTTACCATTTCCTTTCTTTCAATGAAATAGCCGATGCCACTCATGTGATATGGTACAACTTCTATCTCCCTGCCGTTAAGATAATCAAGATAATTGTTCGTGCCTGTTTCAAACACGAGCTTGCTGCCCCAGATCGCAGGCACCTCCACAGAATATCTGCGGTTCATCTCCCTGCTTCCGAAAGTCTCATCCCCAAGTATGGGAAGCCCTGCTCCTGCAAGCTGGGATGCTATCTGGTCCTTCAGAAATGACAGGGGCTCCACTTCAAGAAGGGAAAGCTCCCCTTTCGTTTCCAGGAGCCTGTACCGAAGAGCTGCCGGCCTGGCCTTCCTGTTCATGTTCTCATTCATGCTGGCTCTGTTTCCAAGGTTCCTGTACTGTATATACCCGTAAAGAAGGTCTTCTTCCTTAGGTTCACCTGTGACTATCACCCTGAAGAGCCTTTTTATCCTTCTCTCCCTGAATGCACGGATAAGCTCCTCGAAAAGATACTGATCCTTTGCAACTATCGAGAGGCCCCCGAATTCCTTCGGAAGCACATTGCAGACATACGGGACCCTCAGTGTGTCAACGTCATATTCCCCAAGCCTCTTCATATGATCCACAGCAAATAGATGCAGATTCGTTCCGTTCTCCACCTTCGTTATGGATTCCATGTTCTGAGGCTTATTGAACACTATGAATTCTTCGTCTTCATAGACTATCTCCGCAACGTTTACATTAAAATCCTCGTCCTTTATGTCAAATATGCGAATCCTGTCATCCCTGTGCAGGACATCATCAGGTGAGAGTTTTTTTAAGAAGGAGGACTTCCTTACCTTGCCTTCTTCAAAGAGGATCTGTGTCTTTTCATTGTTATATAAATATTCCCGAAGAAAATCGACGGCGGTTATGCCCTCCATATCTCCGGGGACTTTCAGCGTTTTCAAGTATCATTCTCCTTCTCTGAAATCAGTTTCTGTATATTTCGTCTGATCTCCTCTCCAGGTCACATCTATGGTTCCTGTAGGTCCTGATCTCTGTTTTGCTATTATGATCTGGCTCCGTGACTGTTCTCCGGAAGTATTTTCCTGATAGTAATCCTCCCTGTGAAGGAAGAGTACCACGTCAGCATCCTGCTCTATTGCACCGGACTCCCTTAAGTCTGACAGCATAGGTCTCTTGTTCTCTCTCTTCTCTGTAGCACGGCTCAGCTGTGAAAGGAGCATTATCGGTACCCCTATCTCTTTTGCCGCAACCTTGAGGTTCCTGGTGATATTCGAGATCTCCTGCTGCCTGTTCTCATTTCTGAAGGTACTGCTGCCCTGCATGAGCTGCAGATAGTCTATGATAACAAGCCCTATCTCCTGGGAGATGGTCCTCTGAAGTCTCTTTACCTTTGCTATTATCTCTGTAGGTCCTATGACTGCTGTATCGTCGATATATATCGGTGCGGCTGAAAGAGGGCCCATGGCATCAGCTATGGCATAGAAATCCTCCTCTGAAAGATCTCCTGTCCTCGCCGACTGTGAATTTACTCCTGAAGTGGAACACAGAAGTCTGAGTCCCAGCTGCTCCCTGCTCATCTCAAGTGAGAACATGGCAACAGCCTTTCCTTCCTTCGTTGCAACATGTTCCGCTATGTTGAGCGCAAAGCTGGTCTTGCCCATACCAGGTCTTCCTGCCACCACTATGAGCTGTGACGGCTGAAGGCCCGAGAGCTTCTTATCCATCAGATTGAATCCTGTGGAGACTCCCATGAGACCGTTCTTGGAATTTGAAGCCTTTGCTATGCTCTGATATCCAAGCACCAGTGCATCCTTAAGGGGCTGCAGGGTATTTGTAGTAGCTGCATTCTCTATCTTGTATATCTCATCTGAAGCGATGTTTATGATCTGTGAGGCCGTGCCTTCAGATGTGTATCCCATGTCTGCTATGGAAGCAGCCACCGATATAAGCTTTCTTAATTTAGCCTTTTCCTTGAGTATGTCTATGTAGTGCTCAATGTTACTGAGGCTGGGCACAGATTCGGTGAGAGATGTAAGATAGAGTATCTCTTCCGATGAAAGTGCTTCACCTTCGCCCATCTTTTCAGACACAGTAACGATATCCACCGGCTTGTTCATTGAAGCAAGATCGTACATGGCATTGTAGATCTTCTTATGCTGGTTGAAATAAAAATCTTCTTCCTTAAGTTTCTCCACCGCTATGAGTACACAGTTCTGGTCCAGAAGCATCGCTCCAAGGACTGACTGTTCTGCCTCCATGCTGGCTGGCGGAGTCCTTCTGATACTCTCAGGCATTGTCTTACCTCTTATTCAACTGTGACCTTTATGTTTGCGGATATCCCCTGAAACAGCTTTATGGTCACATCATATGTTCCGATCTCCTTGATAGGTGACTGAAGGACTATCTTCTTCTTGTCTATCTGATATCCTGTCTGCTTCTCCAGCTCCTGGGATATCTCTGTATTTGTTATGGAACCAAAAAGTCTTCCTGCTGATCCGGCATTTCCCTTTATCACTATGCCGTTCTGCTCAAGCTTTTTGGCAAGCTCAGCTGCTTTTTCCCTTTCAACTACGACTCTGTGTGCTGCAGCATCCTTTCTTACCTGTGCATTGTTGAGGTTCTGGGCATTGGCTTCCTCTGCCATATTCCTCGGGAAAAGGAAATTCCTGGCATAACCATCACTTACATTGACTATCTCTCCCTTTTTTCCCTGTCCTTTAACATCCTGAAGCAAAATAACTTTCATTTCCTGACCTCCTTATATCCTTTTTATAAACAGCCGGTGTCTCAGGTCCAGGACCTGATCGGCTATACCTATTATCACTACGAAGTTTGGCAGTATCAGATATCCTGCAATGCCTATAACTGCCCTTAAGGCTTTGCTTTTCACCATGGGTCGCATCATGTGTGACACATAGCTTGCTCCGACGAGCCTGAATATATACGTGGTAAGGTAGACCATGATCTGCCCCGGTGCCTGGTAGCTCTTTTCACCCAGAAGCATGAATACATATCCCAGGATAAAGAGTATGAGCACATAGAATCCATGATCCCTTGGCAGCTGCCATTCATCGAACTGTTTCGTCGCCTTGACCTTTATACCACGTGCTTTCAGCAGATACTTGGAAAGCATATACAGTGCAAGTGAGCACGTAAAAATGAACAGTGCAATGATATTCGGAGCCATTTCCTCTATTATCATCTTTAAGGATATGAAGCTCTCTTCTGAAGCTATGTATCTCATGAGATCCTGTTCGTTCATGATGCTCATTATCTCATTGACGGATATGCCCTGAACAATATGTCTCGTCATTATCATGGAGTATACGAACATCCTGAAATACGGACTTGTCTTCGCCTTCTCCATGAAGACGGACGTAATATAGCTGGATATCTCTCCATTACCGAGATAGTGGAAGAATATCACCGTCATGACTATGCCTGCAACTGCAGCACAGCCCGTCATCAGAAGGCTCTGCCAGACATTTTTTCTGTTCCTGATCATGTATGCGGCAGTTATTACCGGTACCGCCGTAAGGAAAAGCACCGTTCCTGCATATATCAGATCGACGAACATCAATGCTCCGAGGCTCAATATGTATGCACCCACTGACAGGAAATAATTCCTTTTGACAGTAAGGTACACAAAAGGGACCCCTGCAAGCACTACCGTAACAAAGACATATCTTCCAAGAAGATACATCAGCATGAATGCAAGCATGCACAGGAAGACTTCAAGAAATACATTATCCTTTTTTTCGTCCGTACCGTTCATCTCCACCTCACTGAGGTCTATTTTATCATACTGTCTGTCCTGATAAAACCACATATATAAATGCAGCTGCGTCCTGCGCAGCTGCAATGTTTTTATCCTTCAAGCAGTTTTTCCTGATGAGCCCTGCTCTGCTCAAATATCTTTTCATATATCTCACGGATATATGGGCTATAGACATCACCGGCCTGCTGTGCCCTTTTCTCAAGAACAGCCAGCTCCCGCTCCCTATCAAGGACAGGAATGCCGTTCTTCCTCTTGTAGTCTGCAACTTCCTTTGTTATCTCCATCCTTTTCACAAGGAGATCCACAAGTGCAGTATCAATCTCATCTATCCTGTTTCTTATATCCCTAAGATCCATTGCTGCCTCCCGTATCCTTTACTTAAGATCACTTTTCCTTGCAAGTATGTAATACTGATCCTCTATGAGATCCATGAGTTCCCTTTCATCTCTGTCATCCTCAGAGAGACCTGCAAATTCATGGAGGACTTCCCTTACGCCGTTCTCTTCCAGTATCCTGTGGACTTCAACAGAAGAAGGATCATTGTCATTCCTGTAGATCATGGCAAGGGCTGCTATCTTTGAGAGCGCATCCGGCTTGACTCCGCTCCTGAGGCATGAAAGTGCCGGTCCTATAACTCTGTCGTTCTTTGCCAGTTTTCTTCTGAGATCGAAGACCACCCTGGCAAATCCATCATTGGAATTGGGATTTTTCCATGTCTCCCATGGATCGCTCTTCTTTTTGAAGCCTTCAACTATCTCCTCCACAGGGATCGAATACCTGTATGCAACTCCAAGAGTAGCCTCTTTTTCTGCCAGGACCCTCACTTCCCTTTCGATCCTTTCGTCGGCACAGGCTTCCCTTACATAGGTATATCCATAGTAATCACCATACATGGATACACCGAAGTGCTTCATGTTGGTGACCCAGATCTTGTATGTGAATCTTGCCGGGATCCTGTCAAGGCTCTCTATCCATTCACAGTCCGGAAGCTCTCCCTTATATGTATCCTTATCGACTTTGAGAGGGTCTCCGTATCCGCCGACCACTGAAAGAGGGTCCTTCTTTTTCATCTCCTCAGTGGCGTCAACGCACATCCTTCCCACAAGCGTTTCGCTCACTCCGGTCTTTTCCTCGAAATACTTCTTCCCCTTCTCATCAAGGTAAGGAAGTATGGCATCCACTATGGTCTTTGTGGCATCCATGAAGTTTACACACATATATATATTGTAGAAATCTTCCGGAACCTTCTCTGCCCTTATGTTTATGGCCTTTCCTATCATCCTTCCGAAATCAGGGCATGCAGCCGGATATACCGGGAGAAAAACATGTTCTGTATCGCTTAGAGCCTTAACACAGAGGTCTTCCTCTGTCACTGTGCAGAAAGCGTCGAAATCACTGATAACGACCTCCTCCACTGACTTCTCATCCCTGCTTCCGCGGAATATGGTGTACTTTCCTGCCTCACGGAGCTTTCCTGTCATCTCATCCGAATGCACAAGGAAGGTCATGTGGTATCCACCGTTCTGCAGTATCTCAGCAAGATATGCTTTTCCTATCTTTCCTGCACCACATATAACTGCGTTCTTAACCATCTCTTTTTCCTTTCCGTTCTCTCTTTATCCTTCTGACCCTGAGTCTTCAGTTTCGGGCTCATCGTCATAACTGGCATTGTCATCTTCCTCGGGGCTCTCTGTTTTCTCCGCATCCTCCGGTGTTTCAGAAGGATATCCCTTAAGCTTCTCATGGGCTATCACGCCTGTTATGACATAATAACCGAACCATATGTGAAAGAGTATATCTATGACATCTGTGAT
>CACZNR010000145.1 GCA_902782475.1 uncultured Eubacteriales bacterium | reverse complement strand
TGTCCTTTGTATAATCAATTATCCTTATCATCTGTATCTACCACCCGTCTTATCCCCTCAAGTATGTCCTGTATCCTCTGATACTGGAACCTGTAGCTTATCCTGTTTGCAATGAGCCTTGCACTTATGTCGAATACCTTTTCCCTGACCTCCAGGTCGTTCTCACGAAGAGTCGTCCCGGTCTCCACTATGTCCACTATGCAGTCACTGAGATCTATCACCGGAGCTATCTCTATGGAACCATTGAGCTTTATTATGTCAATGTCCCTTCCCTTTGACTGGAAGAACCTCTTTGCTGTCTCAGGATATTTTGTGGCTACCCTCAGTATCTCAGGCTCATCAAGGTCCTTTCCCTTCATGGAAGCAACAGCCATATAGCATTTACCGATGCCAAGGTCCAGAAGCTCATATACGTCCGTATCATCCTCCTGGAGGATGTCCTTTCCCACTACTCCTATGTCGGCAGCTCCTCTTTCCACATACGTTCCCACATCTCCGGGCTTTGACCAGAAGAACTGTATGTCCTGCTCAGCATTCGTAAATATGAGTTTCCTGTTCTCCTCTTCCATCTCACTACAGTACCAGCCTGCCTTCTTGAATATGGAATATGCCCTGTCTCCAAGTCTCCCTTTTGGGAGTGCGATCTTTATCATCTCATAACCTCAGTAATTTTCTGTATCTCACGTTCACATCGGGAGTATTGCTGACAAAAACGGACTTTCCCTGTTCACGGAGCCTTCTTACCTTGTCCTCAAAGGCTGAAAGCACGGAGTCCTCGGTATATACTGCAAGTATGTCCACTTTTATGCTCCCGTCCTCTATCTCCCTCAGGACATCCGCATATACCGCAAAGCCGATGCCGGAAGCCTTCTTTCCCATCTTTTCAAGAAGGTTCCTGTACTCTCCTCCCTGAAGGACCACCTGCTTTGCCTCCCTTATGTATCCCCGAAAGATTATGCCGTTATAGTAGTTGCCGTCACTTACCATGGAGAAATCCACATTTATGTCCCTGTCCTTCACAAGGCTTATCTTTGAAAGAAAGCTGTCATAGAGCGCTGAGAATCCTGCATCTGCAAGTATCTCTTCTATAGTCCCAAGGTTCTGCCCGAGAGGACCGTATATTTCAAGAAGCGACTTAAGACAGTCGATGTATTTTGCATCCACATCGCTTCTCTCCTTTAATAGCATCAGCTCTCCGGTGTTCCTTCCGGATACTGCCTTTATGATGAGCTTTCTTATTTCAGGGTCAGAAGTCGCCCTGTCCATGAGAGCATAGGTTATGTCTATGTCCGCTATGTCAAGTATGGTGTCCTTTGACATGAGTGAAAGGCTTCCAAGTGCCAGGTCCAGGACCTCACCCGTCTCGTAGGTGTCCACGTTTCCTATGATCTCAAGACCCAGCTGGTTTATCTCACGGAATGTCCCGTTGTTCCTTGAAGGACGGTAGACATTCTCGTTGTAATAGAGCTTGTTCTGCTTCCTGTCATCAGAAAGGTTCTTGATTATTGAAAGTGTGATGTCGGGCTTCAGTGCCTTGAGGGAACCGTCTGTATCCGTAAAGGTCATTATCCTGTCAGAAACAAGATAGTCCCTGTTGGACGAATACAGGTCATAGTTCTCGAATTTGGACATCATGTATCTTGAATATCCGTATGAGCTGTAGAGCTTTCTCAGTGAAAGTATCACTTTCTCGTGTTCCAGAAGATAATCAGTCTTTTTCATTCTTTATGTAATCCAATGCCTTTCTGTAACCGCCTGTGCCATAGTTCAGGCATTTTGACACCCTTGATATGGTAGCAGTGGAGGTATCGAGCTTCTTTGATATCTCCTGATAGTTCTCACCGCTGTCAAGAAGTATTGCCGCATCAAGCCTCTGTGCCATGTTCTGTATCTCCTTTATGGTGCATACGTCCTCGAACAAGTCATAACACTCGTCTATGGTGCCGAGATTTAGTATCACCTTGAATAACCTGTCTATGGATCCTGAATGAAAATTAGCCATGTCTGCCTCCTGTCCATTTTATACTTTAGCATTTTAGCACTTTAATTCGCTAAAGTAAATATGGTAATTGCACCTTCCTGAAATTATTTCATATAAAAAGAAAGTACCGGTCTCCCGATACTTTATCCTTTTGCTTTTACCCTATACGGTGTTATCCGCACCTTCTAAGATCACTTGAAGAGTATGTTGTTGAGTACGCTCTCAAGATATTCCTGTCTTCCGCTTCCCGGAAGCTCAGCATCTCCAAGCTTCTCTGCATATGCTGAGAGCTCTTCAAGGTTGGTGTCCCCTTCTATGATCTTCTTGCCGATTCCTGAATTGAAGCTTGAATACTTCTCTTCTATGAATCTGTCTATCCTTCCGTCCTCTATGATCTCAGCAGCCTTTCTGAGTCCCAGAGCAAAGGTGTCCATTCCAAGTATGAATGCATAGAACATGTCCTCATATGTGTAAGAAGGTCTCCTGTTCTTGCTGTCGAAGTTGAGTCCGCCTGTGAGGCCGCCGTTCTTCAGTATCTCGTACATTGCAAGTGTTGTGTCATATACGTTGAACGGGAATTCGTCTGTATCCCATCCAAGGAGCATGTCTCCCTGATTTGCGTCAACTGAACCCAGCATTCCGTTTATTGCACTGATCCTTAAGTCATGCTGGAATGTATGTCCTGCAAGCGTTGCATGGTT